>CAMAYW010000035.1 GCA_945862475.1 Bacteriovorax stolpii | reverse complement strand
TATTTCCGAGAAGCCATTTTAGGAAAAAAGAAAGACTTAAAACTTGGTTCGATGGATCTTAATGGTTCTAGAGAATCAATCGATCTCGTTGAAAAAACTCCTTGCGCCATTGGATACTCTGGTATGGGATATTTAAATCCTCGAGTCCGTGCCATCTGTATCCAAAAGACTTCGGACTCCGATTGCATCGGGCCAACAGTAAAAACGGCTATGGATAAGTCTTATCCCATTTCACGAGAACTCTATATGTATACGTCCGGAAATCCATCAGAGATCGTTCAGGCCTACTTGGACTGGACTCAAACTGATAGGGCCCACGAAATCACCGTAAAAGCAGGTTATGTTCCTGCTCCTAAAAGGTAATTATGGAAATAAAAGTGACTGAACCTGCTCCACTCGCCATGGAATGGAGACAAAAGAAAAAAGAAAAGCCTCTAGGTGAAAAAATCATCGAAGGCATGATTAAAACCGGTGGAGTAAGCTGCATCGTCTTAATTGCTGCCATTTTATTTTTCATTTTAAAAGAATCATATCCTTTTTTGGTTGGGGCTTTTAACTTTAAGGAATTCTTTTTTTCAGAAGAGTGGTACCCAGCCTCTGTGGTAAAAATTCGGTATGGAATCCTCGCCCTCCTTACAGGAACAGTCCTCGTTACAGTTATTTCCATGCTGATCGCTGTTCCTCTTGGACTTGCTTGTGCATTTTATATTTCTGAATTTTGCTCACCAAAGGTGAGAGAAATTTATAAAATCCTGATCGAATTCTTAGCCGCGATTCCATCGGTCGTTTGGGGGTTCATCGCTATCATGATGATTAATCCCACTATCATTCAACTCTTTGATGTGCCGATTGGTCTGAATATTCTTAATGCGTCTATTATTCTCGCCCTCATGTCTCTTCCGCTTATCATATCAGTTGGTGAAGATGCTCTTAGGGCCGTGCCTGAAACTTATCGAGAAGCTGCAGAGGCCTTAGGAGCTACGAGATGGGAAGTGGCAACTCGAATTCTTCTTCCAGCTGCAAAAAACGGACTCATGGCGGCTGCCCTTTTAGGGGTTGGACGAGCTCTTGGTGAAACAATGGCTGTTCTTATGGCCACTGGTCACTCGATTCAAATACCAAATAGTATTTTTGAACCAGGCCGAACGCTCACTGCAACGATAGCAGCAGAATTAGGCGAATCTCCTAAAGGTGGAGAGCATTATCAAGCACTGTTTGCGATTGGACTTGTTTTGTTCTGCTTATCATTTGTCGTGAATTTAACTGCAGACTATCTCATCCGTGGTAGGAGGCAATAATTATGTTTAAACCTAGTAATCATCTTCTAAATAAAGAAATTAAAGAAAAGAAATTTAAAAATCTTCTAAGTAGCATCACGTTCTTTCTTTTTCTTCCCGCACTAATCATTATTTTTTGGCTTTTTGTTAAAGGTCACTCTGCTTTATCCTGGGATTTTCTTTTAATGGATCCCATCGAAGGAATGACTGCAGGAGGAATTTTCCCCACGATTATTGGCACTTTCTGGCTTGTCGTCATTAGTGTGCTGGTTGCTTGTCCCATGGGTGTGATTGCTGCCATTTATCTTTCTGAATACGCCAAAGACAATAAGCTCACGAGGATTATCCGTCTTGCAATTTTAAATCTTGCGGGAGTTCCAAGTATTGTTCATGCTCTTTTTGGTCTAGGTGCTTTTGTTCTTTTCATGAAAATGGGTACAAGTATTCTTGCAGCCTCACTTACACTTGCTGTGATGAATTTACCCGTGATTATTACCTCCACTCTTGAATCACTAAAAGCCGTTCCGCATTCTTACCGAGAGGCTTCTTGGAACGTAGGAGCAAGTAAACTTCAAACGATTAGATATATTGTACTTCCAAACTCTCTTCCCGGTATTTTAACCGGAGTGGTGTTCTCTGTCGGAAGATCAGCAGGGGAAACGGCCGCCATTCTCTTTACTGGGGTAGCTTTCTATCTGCCATTTTTACCGAAATCGGTTTTTGATCAGTGTATGGCCCTTTCTATGCACCTTTTTACGATCTCCACTCAAGTTGTTGGAGTCCCAGATGCTTTCCCATATGCAACAGCACTCGTTCTTATCCTTTTGATCCTATCAGTGAACTCAATTGCTGTGGTTCTAAGAAGTTACTTCCGAATGAAAAGGAAGTGGTAAATTTATGAATAAAAAAATTGAAATCAAAAATCTTACGGTTAATTACGGAACGAAAGACGTTATTCATAAACTTAATCTGGACATTTATCAAAATGAAGTCTTGGCCATTATTGGGCCAGCGAATTCAGGCAAAAGTTCTCTTCTTAGATCATTAAACCGAATGATGGATTTCCATCCTACGGCAAAAGTCTCTGGAGATATTAAGCTAGATGGCGAGAGCATATATATCGATGAGGACTCCACTTTCCTTCGACGAAGAATTGGTATGGTTTCTCCCTTACCAGTAGGCCTTCCGATGAGTATCAGGGAAAATGTGACCTATGCTCCAAGAATGGCGGGTTGCAAAGATCAAAAAGAATTAGATTTTATCATGGAGGATTGTCTCAAAAAGGCTGCACTCTGGGATGAAGTCAAAGATCGACTTGATGGTCTCGCAACAAAATTATCTGGAGGTCAACAGCAGCGCCTTACCATTGCGAGGGCCCTTTCGCATCATCCAGAAGTTTTGTGTCTTGATGAATTTTCAATTGCAATTGATCCCGTCACAACAATGAAAATTGAAGCTGTCCTTCATGAGCTAAAGAAGAATATGACCATTGTAATGGTAACGAATGTGATTAACCAGGCCAAACGTTTAGGGGACAGAACTGCAATGATGTTACACGGCTCTATTTTAGATTTAGATGATAATGAGAAGCTTTTTAATGGTGTTGTGAAGGATCAAAGGACAAAAGAATATATTGAAGGACTCTTCGGGTAATCTATGAATAGAAATTATGTTGTAAATACAAACGAATTCTCCTTCTGGTATGGCCAATTTCAAGCGCTAAAAGATTTAACGTTTAATATTTCAGCCTTCAAAATTACGGCTTTAATTGGCCCATCTGGTTGTGGCAAAAGTACATTTTTAAAATGTCTTAACCGCGTCAATGAAAGAGGGACTGAAGTTTCGCATGAGGGAAGTATTCAAGTTTTTGGTGAAGATATTTATCACCCGTCAGTTGCCTTAGCAGAATTAAGAAAGCAAGTCGGCATGGTTTTTCAAAAACCAAATCCACTCCCCCTTTCAATTTATGAAAATGTTATTTTCGGTGCTCGGACTCACCTAAAAAAAGTCACTAAAAAAGAATTAGATGAAATGGTTGAAAGCGCCCTCACTCGAGTTGGGCTTTGGAATGATTTAAAGAATCAACTGAATCGTCCAGCGCTAAGCTTAAGTCTTGAGAAGCAGCAGAGGCTTTGTATTGCGCGCTTATTGCCTTTAAAACCAAAACTATTACTTCTAGACGAACCCTGCTCTGCCCTAGATCCCTCTGGGATCGAGGCTATTGAAACACTTATTAAAGATCTCAAAAAAGATTATTCTATTATTATTGTGACTCACTCCATGAGCCAGGCGAAACGCGTGTCCGACGAAACGATTTTCATGTACATGGGTGAATTGATTGAAATGGGTCAAACCCAAGAATTATTCGAAAAACCCAAGGAAGAGAGAACCGCCGCTTATATTGAGGGGCGTTTCGGTTAAACCTTTGTATTTTTTTGACATTTTCACTCCTAAGTCGTTATCGTTGGTGAAGTAAAATCAAGCGCCCGACGCAAGGAGTTATATGTATAAAGTGATTGCTGCTTATAAGGCCCTTACAGATGAAGCCCAAAAAGCAAAATTCGAAGAGCACTTTAAAAATATTCACACTCCCATTTGTCTAAAGATTCCAGGAATCAAAGAAGTCAGAACAAATAAAATCTTCGGCGGTCCTGCTGGTGCCTCTGACCTTCATCAGGTTGTAGAAATGGTTTTTGAAAACAAAGATTCATGGAAAGCTGCCATGAAAACCCCAGAGATGATGGAGTCAGGGAAAGATGCTATGAAATTTGCTGGAGACCTTGTATCAGTTCATTTTGCGGAAGAAATCATCACTAAGGGCTAAGCATGAAAACTTTCGAGAATATTCTTGTTACTAAGAATTTTCAAAATCACCCCCACATTGCTTTGGTTCAACTGAATAGACCAAAAGTCCTCAATGCTCTTTCAACTGACCTCCTGAGGGATGTTGTTGAAGCTTTTTTTATGCTAGAGGATGACAAAGATGTGCGTGTGATCATTCTTACTGGAAATGATCGTGCCTTTGCTGCTGGGACAGACATCGCTCAAATGGCCGAGGCGACCCCTATTGATCAAATTAATGATAACAGATTGAGAACTTGGAAGCAGCTTTCCCTTATGACAAAGCCCATTATTGCAGCCGTTAATGGTTTTGCACTTGGTGGAGGCTGTGAACTGGCCATGTCCTGTGATTTTATCATTGCAGGAGATTCAGCAAAATTCGGTCAACCTGAAATTAAGATAGGAACAATCCCTGGTGCTGGCGGAACTCAACGCCTGACTCGAGCGATTGGAAAATCCAAGGCGATGCTTGCAGTTCTGACTGGTGACATGATGGATGCTTATGAGGCTGAAAGATCGGGGCTTGTCGCCAAAGTTGTGCCTTCAGAAACACTTCTTCAAGAGACTTTTGAAATCGCAAAAATTATTTCTAATCGTGCTCCAGTTGCCGTTAAGCTTGCTAAAGAAGCTGTGAATATTGCTTTTGAAACGGCCCTAAAAGATGGAATGGAATACGAGCGAAGAAACTTTTATCTAACATTTTCATCTAAAGATCAAAAAGAAGGCATGAAAGCATTCTTAGAGAAGAGGGAACCAAAGTATGAAGGGAACTAATCTTCTTATTCTCTTTTTTTTGTTTTCTTGCTCCACTAATAAAATGGAAAGGCACAGTGTCCTTAATGAAAGTCTGCGTCTTTGTTACGTTGAAAGTGATTCCTACACAGGAAAAAATGGATCAGTCCAAGGTACAATGACGACGAATTTGATTGTGACAGCTGAGGGCAAGGTGAAGTCCTGCAGCATTATTAAAAACGATTTTAAAGATCCAAATTTAAATGCCTGTGTTTGTGGGATATTTAAACAAACTCATATTGAGTCTCCATCAAAAACTGAAACGACTGAAATTCAAAAACTTGTCGATTTTAAGCCGGTGAACATATGAAAAATTTTGAAACAATAAAATATGAAATAAAAGATGGAACGGCGATAATCACCATCAATAGACCACAGGTCTACAACGCTCTTAATGTTCAGGGAAAGCTTGATATTATTTCAGGGATACGTGAAGCCAATAAGGACTTAAATGTTCGTTCGATTGTTTTAACCGCAGAAGGAAAAGCCTTTTGCTCTGGACAAGATTTAAACGATCGAACTGTTGATGCAACTAAAGGCCCCGTAGATATTGGCCACACAATTGAAACGGAATGGAATCCTTTGATTGAAGCCATCAGAACTTCGGATAAAATCATCATAGGTGCCATAAACGGTGTTTGTGCTGGAGCTGGATTATCTGTCGCTCTTGCCTGTGATTTGAAAATTGCCCCCCCAGGGAACCGCTTTATTTCTGGTTTTAGTCAAATTGGACTGGCCCCAGATGCAGGCATGAGCTTCATGCTAGTTAGACAAATGGGTTACACCAAGGCATTAGAATTCGCTCTCTTAGGTAAGCCTCTTCTCTCTGAGGCCATGCTAGAGTATAATTTCATCAACAAAATTGTAGAGAATCCATTGGAAGAGGCTTTGAGGCTAGCATCAGAAATCAATGTTTTAGCTCCTCTTTCAGTAAAAATGGTGAAGAAGAACTTCCAATATGCTAATGAAAAGGAATTGGGAGACGTTCTTGGGCGTGAGAAATATGTCCAAAGATATTTGGGCTTCTCACAAGATTACAAAGAAGGGGTAAGTGCCTTCCTTGAGAAAAGAAAACCGCAATTTAAAGGTCAATAGATAGGAGTACATCCATGCGCGAATACACTAATGAAGATTTAAAGTTATTCGAAGAAATTAAAAACGGGAAAACGTTTGATGCAAATTCAGACATGCCAGAAATCTACAGGAAGAATTTATTAAATCTTCTGTGGATGCAAGCTGACTCTGAGTATGCTGGTGGACTTGGTTACATGCCTTGGATTGCTAAGGCTCCCAATGCCCATGAGAGAGTTCTCGTCGCCCAAATGGTGAAAGATGAGATGAGACATGCTCATGTGATTTACAAAATCTTAGATGATCTTGGAGAAAAGACCCATGATCATATGCTCCGTCATGAATTTGACTGGAGACTTCCTGATGATCTTGCAAATATTGGTTTTTCGAGAGCAAAAAAAGATAAACGAGTGAATATCTTCTACTACCAAATTACCCATTGGGAAGATTTTTGCTTGTTTAATTTCTTGATGGATAGAGCTGCAGGCCACGTATTGGAAGATACTTTGAACTCCTCTTATATCCCTTGGAAGAATGCGATTGGAACAATCTGCAAGGAAGAGCACATGCATCTTGCCCACGGTGATAAAACAGTGAAAGAGATGGCACTGAATCCAGAAAGACGTGCCTTTCTACAGGAGCGCCTTAATATTTGGTGGCCAAGAGTGATGAACACCTTTGGAAAATCTACCGGAAACGGAAATGATATTTATCAAAAACTTGGATTAAAGAATCGCTCTAATTCAGATGTTCGTGCTGCATTCGTTAAAGAAATCAATGACAAGTGTGCTGAATGGGGTCTTAAAGTTCCAGAGTATATTGAATCTGCTCAGCCTACTGAAAACGCATTTCACTAATCATGAATTTAAAGAAAATTGTAGTTATTGGTGCCGGAACCATGGGTTCCGGCATCGCTCAGTGGTTTACACAGCAAAAGTGTTCAGTAGAATTAGTTGATAACTCAGACGAACAGCTTTCAAGAGCATTAAAGTCTATTCACATCTCTTGGGATAAACTTCTCGAGAAGAAGAAACTGTCTCTTGAAGAAATCACTGAGATGAAAGAATCTCTTTCCATAAAAAAATTAGATATTGTTTCAAAAGATGCTGATCTTGTGATTGAGGCGATCATTGAAAATCTAGAAATCAAAAAAGATCTTTTCAATAAACTTGATCAATACTTTAACTCCCACACTATTTTATCCAGTAACACCTCAAGTTTTCCCATTGAATTAATGGCGGCTGCTGTTAGTTCAGAGAGAAGAAAACGTTTTGTTGGTCTTCACTTTTTTAATCCTGCGACCATCATGAAGCTTGTTGAAGTCATTAGGCCTAAAGACGCTGACGAACAATTATGCCATGACCTCTATCAGTGGTTTGATTCCAAAGATAAGAGGCCTGCACTTTGTAAGGACTCTCCCGGATTTATTGTGAATCGAGTCGCAAGAAACTTCTACGGCGAACCACTTCGCATCGTAGAAAGTGACAACGAATCAAAGATGAAAGAAGTTGATCATATATTACGTGAAGTTGGGGGATTCAAGATGGGTCCGTTTGAACTTATGGATCTCATCGGAATCGATGTCAATTATTCGGTGACCTGTTCCGTTTGGGAAGCCTATCAACGTGAGCCTCGATTTGCTCCACACGCTCTTCAAAAACAAATGGTTGAAGAAAAAAGGCTCGGAAGGAAAGCGAAACGCGGGTTTTATAAATATGACTAATTTTTCCTTTGATAATATTCTACTTAATTTTGGATTTGGAACGAAAGAGGAGAAAAAGAATATCCTTCGTGAGAACCCAAGTAAAAAAATCTTCATGGATCTTACTTGCTATGATCCTTCAGAGTTCTATTCCGAATTCCCTCACCTCAAAGGTTCTTTTGCAGCACTTTTTTGTGATGAATTAAAGAAAATCGAGATTCATTTTATTGAACAAGATCAGACCGTTCTCAGCAAACTCATTGAACTAGGATTCACCCCCATTGAAACGAGTATCGTTTCTTGTGGATTTATTTTCCCACGTACCATTGTTCAAATTATTAACGAAGCCTATTTTGCTCTTGAGGAAGGAGTCGCGAAAAAGGAAGACATTAATCGGGCGATGAAGTTTGGAGTCAATTATCCAAAAGGTCCATTTGAATGGAGTGACGGAAGAGAGATCTATGTCTTAACTTTACTTCAGGAGCTTTATTCCAAGACTAAAGATAAGAGATATAGACCTTCTAGGCTCCTAGACCCTACTCTTTCATCATTCTAACTACACATTGCAGTATAAGCTGTTTGTTTTCTCATTTTAGTCTTTTGTTGCTACCATTTGCCTAAAAAAATTAAGGAATATTCGTCATGAAAAACACGTACATCATACACGCTAAACGGACTCCAGTTGGCTCTTTTGGAGGAGCACTTTCAACAGTCCGAATAGATGATATGCTAGCAGAGCTTTTTAAAAATTATGCCAAAACAGCAAATCACGATCTTAAAGAAATAAGTGATGTGATTATCGGCTGCGCCAATCAAGCTGGAGAAGATAATAGAAATTTAGCAAGAATGAGTCTTATCCTTGCCAATTATCCTTTTGAGGTCACTGGAACAACGATCAATCGTCTTTGCGGCTCATCTCTCGATGCCGTTATGGATGCTCACGCTCGCATCAATGCTGGTTTCGGGGATTGCTTTATTGCCGGTGGTGGAGAAAGCATGTCCAGGGCCCCCTACGTTTTATCTAAATCGAATGCTCCTTTCGATAGAACACAGAAGATGTGGGATACTTCTATCGGGTGGAGATTTGAAAACTCAAAAATGTCGGAGATCTTCCCTCTTCTTGGAATGGGAGAGACCGCCGAAGAGGTTCAGAAACTTCATGGAATCTCGAGAGAAGAACAGGATATTTTTGCCTTAAACTCACACCAAAAAGCTATTGCTGCTCAATCTCAGGGGAAATTTACGGATGAAATTGTTCCTATCGTTGTAGAGAATAAAAAAGGGTCAGTCATTATTCAACATGATGAAGGCCCTCGAGCTGACACATCAATTGAAAAATTGTCAAAATTAAGACCTGCTTTTCGAAAAGATGGAACCGTGACGGCCGGGAATAGTTCATCCATCAATGATGGAGCAAGTATGGTTGTTGTATGTTCAGAAGAATTTTTAAAAAGACATAACCTTTCTCCTTTGGTCAAAATAACAGGCGGTGCTGTTCATGGACTTCATCCCAATGTTATGGGACTTGGTCCAGTTGGGGCCATCAACAAACTTTGTGAAAGATTCAATTATAAAATTTCTGATTTTGACGTCGTCGAATTAAATGAGGCTTTCGCTGCTCAAGCTCTTGGATGCATGAAAGAACTTCATCTTGATCCAAGTAAAATTAATAAGAATGGTGGGTCAATTGCTATTGGTCATCCTCTTGGAGCTTCAGGAACAAGAATTCTAACTACCTTGATTCATCAGATGAGAAAAGATTCAGGCCTCAAGAAAGGTCTTGCTTCAATGTGTATTGGAGTGGGCCAGGGAATTGCCTTATCGGTGGAAAGATGTTGAAAAAAATTTCTACGATCTTTTTTTTATTATTCTCCATCAATGCGTTTCCGTGTTGGATTGCTGAAGGAACTTTTTCCACTGACGGAGAAGTCTGGAAATTCAATCAAAAGATTGAACATAATAAAGAATATATTATTCCTGCGGGGGAATTTGCAGTTCACCTTGTTCTTGTAGAAAAGAATAAAAAGCCCGACATACTAAAATATGAAATCAAACAAAAAAAAGGTTTAAAGCTTGAACTCATAAGTAAAGGCGAGGAAGAAGAGCTTGAGTTAAATAAGGTCCGAGATATTTTCGCTAAAGGTGAATCAGGGATGCCAAATTCCATTATCACAATTAAGCTTTCAAAAATTTAAGGAACTTTCATGAAAGAAATAAAATTATTTATCAATGGAGCATTTAAAACATCTGAAAAGAGTTTTATATCTGAGAACCCTGCCAATAGTGAAGCCGTTGCCAAAGTTTTTATCCCGTCTGAAAAGGATATTGATGATGCAGTAGATGCTGCGGAGGCAGCTTTTTATTCATCTGAGTGGCGTGGGATGGATCAAATCAAAAGAGCGGAAATCCTTGAGGCCATCTCTGAAAAAATGAAAGAGCGAAGAAATGAATTAACTGAGCTAGAGATTGCTGATTCTGGTTCATGTGTAAGGAAGGCGAAGGCCGACGTTCACAATGCAGCCTCATATTTTAAAGTCCTAGCTGGCCAGCTGAGAAAATTTCAATTTGAAACAAAAGATGAGTCTGCTACTAGAGCTGGGTTTTCACATAATTATAAGATTTATGAGCCGGTGGGTGTATGTGCACAAATTATTCCTTGGAACTTCCCTCTAGTCATGGCAGCTTGGAAGATTGGGCCCGTTATTGCCTCTGGTTGTACAACCGTTCTCAAATCTGCTCAGGAAACTCCAGTCACTGCTTCCATTTTGGCCGAAATCTTAAATGAAGTAGGTCTACCAAAAGGTGTGGTGAATATAGTTACTGGTGGAGCGAAAGAAGGTGAATATCTTTTACAAAATAAGAAAGTTAGAAAAGTTGCTTTTACTGGCTCAACTTCTGTTGGGAAGAAGATCATGCAATCAGCTGGTCAAAATCTTCAAAGGATATCACTTGAGCTTGGTGGAAAATCGGCGAACATCGTTCTCGCTGATGCAGATTTATCAATTGCTGTAGATGGAGCACTCTATGCCTTTCTCTATCACTCTGGACAGGCCTGTGACTCTGGGACGAGACTTTTTGTTGATCAAAAAATTTATCCTGCCTTTAAAGACGCCCTAATAAAAAGAATTGCGGATGTAAAAGTGGGCATCCCAACAGATACAGGAACTGGCTATGGCCCAGTTGTTAATAAGAAGCAGTTTGAGACCATTATGAATTATATCGAAGTGAGCAAAAAAGAAGGTGCAAAACTCCTTTTTGGTGGCGAACGAGCGACGGGAGGCGATCTTGATAAAGGGTACTACATTAGGCCAACCCTTTTTGAAGTCACCCCAGAGAACACGATTTTTAATGAAGAAATTTTTGGGCCAGTCCTAGCGATCACTCCTTTTAGTACTGATGAAGAAGTCGTAAAACTTGCTAACAAATCAGTATACGGTCTTGCTGGGGCGGTTTGGTCAAAAAATCCTGATCATGCAAAAAAAATTGCCAGACAACTTGAAGCAGGAACTGTCTGGATTAATGAATATCACTTACTTAATCCTGGAATGCCTTTCGGTGGATACAAGCAATCTGGACTTGGTCGCGAAATGGGTGAAGAAGGATTAAAAGCTTATCTAGAGGTGAAGCATCTTTGGATTTCTGATTGCGACGAGAGATCAAAAAAACCTTGGTTTGATGCCATTTTCTAATTTATCTTAAAATAAAAAGACCCACCTTTCGGTGGGTCTGTAACTATCATGCAGGTTCGATAGTATTAGCCGATCAATTTCAAAGCACCTTGAGAACTCATGTTCGCTTGAGCGAGTACTGAAGTACCAGCAGAAGCAAGAATGTCGTTCTTAGCTTTCGTAGCCGTTGCTTCAGCGTAGTCAACGTCACGGATACGAGAGTTTGCGGCAGACATATTTTCAGAACTTACTTGTAAGTTATTCGATGTCGATACTAGTCTGTTCTGAATCGCACCAAGGAATGAACGGTAACCAGAGACTTTCTCAATGGCCGCATCAACCGATGCTAGAGACTCTTGAGAACCTGATTTAGATGCAACATCTAGCTCAGATACCCCTAGACCATCCATACGAGCATTTACTCTT
>CAMAYW010000034.1 GCA_945862475.1 Bacteriovorax stolpii | reverse complement strand
TCTTGTCCCTACTTTCATCTCACACCCAAAGGCCAAAAGAAGAAAATTGATTTTACCTACAAGTCAGTTGATGGCAGACACCTTCCGGTTACCGTTTACACCTCTTGGTGGTCCCATCCAAAAAAATTTAAAATGGAAGCTGAGAAAATTTTTAAAGAATTAGAGGCTGACTATGGTCCTTGGGGTCATGATGGGCTGGTTGCTTATGAAACACTTCCTGGTACGGGAGGAATGGAGCATTCGGGGGCCACTCAAACCTCACTTGCGGCCCTTGATCACGAAATGCTTCATTCTTATTTTGCCAAAGGGGTTATGCCGGCAAATGGAAATGCGGGCTGGATCGACGAGGCCATCGCAAGTTGGCGTGATTATGGGTATCAACGAAAACCATTTCCAATATTTGCTGGAAGTAATCTTGGCAAAGGTTCAGTTTATAAAAGGAATACGGATTCCAGGGCCTATGCTCTTGGAAGAGAGTTCATGGCCTATCTTGATTATAAATTACAGGATGTAGGAGGACTCAAAGCCTTTCTCAGAGGATATTTTCAAACCTACAAACATACAGTCATTACTCAAGAGCACTTTAAAAATAATTTAGAGTTCTTCTCTGGGCTTGATCTCACAGATGCTTTTAATACCTATATTTGGGGTGAAAATGCTCCTGAAAATAAAGGCTTGGAAGAAGAGGATCATACCCATAAATCACTTTCAGACAAAGAAAGAATGCTTATTTTGTAATCCCCAATGACGGCAGAAGTATTTCCTGCCATCTTTGTAGGGTCTTAAAAAGTGGGGGCTTTGACCCCCACTTTTATTTGGCAGATAATTTTTACTCACCTGACCCCATAATCTCCATCAAAAGTCGTTTTTAGTTAAACTAGCGACATGAAATTATACTTAATCTTGTTCCTTCTTTTTACGAACCTAGTAAATGCTCAAGATTCAATTGATGTCCGTTTTCTTACAACTCAAACAACAGCTGGAAATCCATATAGCTTACCAATTTCAATAAATACAGCTGGAGAATTTTCTTTTTTTGGTAGCGGTGGAACAGATCTTTTATCTTTTAGTCCAGCGATGCAATCAGGGTTTAATTATGCAGTTATCGAGTACTCACGGCCTGTGGTTCTCAATCGTTTTAACTTCTATCCGATCCAAAAAGAATTAGGGTGGATCGAAGTAAAGCGTTTAAGAGTTGAGTTCGGATTAGGCCTCTCGGCCCTTATCAAGTCTACTTTCTCTTTAGGGATTGTCCCTTACAAAGGGGCCATGCAAACCATCATTCGGTATAAACATTCTAAACAGGAAAAGTCGCTTCCGTTTTCTATGCCTAAAAAGTTATCTGAATTAGAAAAGTGGAACGTTGAAGACTCTGGTCTTTTTCAAACTTATGGGGGAGTTTCAATCTTCGCTGGATTGAACGTATCAGTTGCCGAAGTGGTTTCGGCCTCTCTTGGTATTCAAAATCAATTTATTGTTGAAATGAAAAAAACCTCAACAGACACTATGAAACTCGTTATTACTGAAGAGAGCCTTAAACGTCGCCAGATGGCGATAGGGCCACTTATTTCGAGGGCCGACTTTGCAAACTTTGACGGCAAAAGATTTTCAGTGGAATTCAATTTAGATCTTAAAAATTCTGAGCATCATGAATTGTTCGATAAAGCCATTTCAGGTGAGGTCAGTTTTGTTCAGTCTAAGCTTTCGTCCAGAAAACAGAAATTGACCTGGAGTGGGAAAGACAGTCATTTCTACATTGGAATTCCGTCGGTCATCGGTAAAGTCAAGGATAAAGGCCATTACGATCTTGATGAAGATGGGGTTGAAACAAAGTTGGATTTCACTGGTTCTAGGAATAAAGGTTTCTTAACTCCACTTAGAAATCTTCAAGATTTTGTTTATCAAACAACAGACGGATTAGTTGTGATCTGGTCGAGTGAAATGAATAAAACGGATGAGGGGATTGTAGATAATCGTTTTTTAGCAAAAGGACGAATTATTGGGGCCAAGGGGTTTAACAGAGTTCCCCCAACTAATACAAAATTTGGCTCAGTCGTTTCTCAAATAGGTATCCATCTTTCTAAAAAAGAATTGCTCTCCATCGGTGAAGAGAGAGAAGAAGAAATTGAGGAACATTTTAGAGAAAAATGTGAGCAAGAAAAACTAAGTTGCCAGAAAGAAAAAAATGTCAAAAAGATCATGGCAAAACTTCGTGAGCTATTAAAGAAGCCTTGGGATAAAATGCGCGGGGAGATCGGTCTTTTATTTGTGAAGGAGCCTGCAATTATCTATGCTTTGATCCAAACCATGAAATTCAAGAAAGAGGTTTATTTCAAATTTTTAAGCGAAAAATATCAATCTTTGGAAGGGTCATCACCTGTCGAGTTTTAATGAGATTTCAGTACCTTAGGCTTTTTTTCCCTGTCTTGTTTAACTTACAAATAGACTAGCCTTCAACAAAGCTTCAACAAAACCCTTTTGTCTATTATATTGAAATTCAATCAATGAGACATCTATATGAGAGGTGTTTTATGAAGTACTACAACATTCAGACAGTTTCCCAGATGTGTGGTCTTTCAACGCATTGTATTCGTGCCTGGGAGAAGAGGTATGGTGCTATTAAGCCAAACCGCTCCGACAATGGCCGAAGGCTCTATTCAGAGCTCGAACTAAATCGTCTCTTGATGCTTGGAAAGTTATCATCCCTTGGTAATTCCATTTCTTTGATCGCGAATCTTCCAGATGCTGAACTAGAAACACTCTTAGACAAAATGACCAACGGTAAAAGTTTTGGGAGTGTATCATTGCCTTCGGTGACTAAGAGTCTCGTAGAGCCTAAAACTTATTTAAATAACCTTTTTATGGCGCTTCACGCTTGGAAGCTGGACATACTCACCCATGAGCTCAACAAGGCTTCAATGGATTTAACCTGCAAAGATTTTGCACTCGATGTTGTGGCAGCTTTATTTAGAAAGGTTGGGGAATATGTCCACTCTGGAAGAATGAACATTGCTCAAGAGCATACACTTTCTGCCATTACAAAGTTTTTTATCGGTCGAAGAATTGCTCAGCACTATAGAAGCGAAAATAGTCAAAAGATGAAAATAACCTTGGCGACCCCAAAAGGTGAGTACCACTCGATTGGGCTTATGCTCGCTAGTTTATTGATGGCGGAACACCAACTTAATTTCGTTTATCTTGGCGAAGATTTACCGGAAGAGTCCATAGCGGATGCTGCCAAGGCCACTAAATCAGATGTTGTCCTTATGGCGTTTAGCCCTGCTTATGCATCTAGGAATAAAAACATTAACGATGTTTGCTACAACATGAGAAAACTCATTCCTGCAGAAACTGAAATATGGGTTGGGGGATCAGTAGCGAATCTTAATATGAACACTATTAGAGATGCAAGGGTGACAACCTTTAGTCATTTAGAAATGCTTGACCAAAAATTATCTGAACTTTCTCAAAAAATGAAATAAAAATATATCCCCTTAAGATATCCATCTTAAGGGGATTGTGTTGAAAACTATTTTCCGTGTCTTTTACCATCTTTTAGGTAGATGAAACCTTTCAAAGCAAAAAAGCAAACGAATAAAGTTACGATCAAAAACCATGTAGGAAACATGGCCTGGTTTGGTTTTGGCTTTTGTATAGGGTGAGAAAAAATTGAGGATTCAGATTTAAATACTTCTGGTTTTTTATCAGTCGTTGTCATTTCAGTTTCCTCGGTTTAGCGGTAAGTTGATTCTAGAATGACCACTGCTGCATAGATGAATGCAGAAATAGGAATCAGGGCAATAAATTTGAGCCACTTCGTTTCTTCTTTAAGGTGCATATAGTACCAACCAACAGCTCCCGCTTTTACCAATGCTAGGAAAGTAAGGGCTGCGCCTTTTGCTACCTGGGTCCAAGGCATTTTTGGAACAAATAACTCAGCGATGGTGAGAAACGTCAAAAGGAAAAAAATCTTAAAATACTCTGCCTTGTGACTCTTGTGGGAATGAGAAGTTGCTTCACTCACAAATATCTCCTTTAATTAGAATCTTTTTTACGGTTTATAGTTAAGCCAATATCAATCATCATTTTATTAAGATCATCTTTTTCAGTGGAATAGTACCCTCTGATTTGCCCTTCTTGATCGACAAGAACAAGCTTATTAGAGTGGGCAACATCCATAACATTTTCCGCTATGACTTTATCACCGACTGGAACTTTAAAGCCTTCTATAAGTAGCTTTTTCGTATCTGATAGAGGAGCAGTCAGAAAGCGCCAAACATTTGGATTAGCCTTCATCTCTCTGGCTTTTGAGTAAAGAACTTCTGGTGTGTCATTCTCCGGGTCGACAGTGAAAGTGATGATTGCTGCTCTGTCGATGACTCCACGAATCCTGTGTTGGACTGTTTGAATCTTACCGAGAAGATTTGGGCAAACAGTCTGACAACTCGTGAACACGAAGTTTGCAATATAAACTTTACCTTTAAGATTCTGACTACCAAAAGGTTTTCCATTTTCATCAGTAAAAGTAAAATCCGGCACTTTACTTAGAACAGGGAGTTCTACAGGAAGCTGGCGTTTCACACTTTTTACAATCGGATAAGAGAATAAAAAGATAACAGCAAGAACCCAAAAGAGTTTGCTCGAAACTAATTTTTCAATAAAGTTTGATCGTCTCACATGAGGTTGCATTGCTGCTTCCATTTATTATTCCTTAATCTTTGAAAGAAGCTCTTCTCTCTTAGATGGGTGTTCTTTAAATTCTCTTAGGTAATCAACATAGTATGCAAGGGCCCACAACTCTTCGTCAGTGACGACGTCTTTCCAACCTGGCATTCCGGATCCATTAACACCATACATGAGTCGAATAACGATAGATTCGACATCAGTGATGCTTCTTAATGGGTGGTAAGTAAAATCAGGTGGAACGACTTTATAGTTGAACTCACCTTCTTGAGGTTTTACTTGGTAGAGGTCAGGAGCAAATTCTTCGGCCTTCATGGCGACTTTATTGATCTCTTGATTGAAGCTTGAAATATCTGCTTTGGATTCATAACCTCTGTGACACTGAGTACAGGCAGCTGTGATATGGTAAACTTTCTTTCCTTTCTCAAGTGCGATGTGCTTGTAAGTATCTCCAAATGGATCTTTAGGGATTTCAAATTTTGTCCCAAGAGTTTTATCGGCACCTTCCCAAACCTGTGGAGCAAAAGTCTTGATGTAGTCAACAACTGCTTCAAGACGCTTACCTTTAAGGTCCCAAGGTAACATGGCCGATCCATTTAAACCGTGGTTGATAATTCGATAGAAATCTTCATCGTGAGGTAACTCTCCACCAACAACGTTGGCGAACTTGTAAATCCCAAGAGTGAGATTACGAGGAGGTGGATACATACCTTTTGAAGATGGTCCGTTGCCGTCTCCATTCACTCCGTGACACTGAACGCAGTACTCGAGGTACGTATCGTGACCAGTATTAAGAGTTGATGCTGATACAACTTTCCCACCAGCGAAAGTTTTCGATTCTTTGAATTTGCTCGAGTCACAGCTCACAAGCAAAAGAGCCACTAGCGGAAAAAGAATACTTAAGTTTTTCATAATCATCCTCAAAGTATTAAAAAACAAATAGAGTTATAAACATAATGATCCAAACGATTTCTAGGAAGTACCAGAAGTTCTCAACACTAGTCGTTTTTGTCATGAGATTCTTGGTTTCAGATCTGAGGATCTTCTTTAGATAAAGAAGGGCCACAAGACCTGCAATCATATGAGCAAAGTGAATCCAAGTGAAGGCATAAGTAATCGAGGCAAAAATACCTGAACTTACAAATAACCCTGAGCTCTTCATCTGATTCCAAAGAAGTCCTTGAAGTACCATAAATCCTAGCCCAAAAAGGATCGTGAGATTTAAGTACTTGTGACCTTTAGAAAGCTCATTCTTTTTTGTGCTAACAGAAACCTGATAACAAAAAAAGCTACTGATAAACAAAACAACCGTGCTGAGACTTGGAAGAAAGAGAGAAACTCTTTGAACACCCATCGGCGGCCATACAGGTGCCGAACTGCGATAAATCGCATAACCCATAAATAGGGTTGCAAAAAGCATTGCCATCGAAATGATTACAATGTTTGTTGCTAGGTTGATTTGGAGTTCACTCCTTCCTCTTGTACTCATGCTTCTACTAGTTCCTCAGTTTGGTATTGGAAATCTCTTCCTGTCTTAAGGTTTGGATTTCCTAACTCGTGCGGTCCACATTTTACAACTGGGATAATATCGTAGTTGTGGTGTGGAGGCGGAGATGGAATTGTCCACTCAAGAGTACCAACTTCCCAAGGGTTATTTGCAGCTTTTTCGCCACTCATAAGTGACTTAATAAAGTTGTAAACAAACACTAATTGGAAAAAGCCCATGAGAATTGCAGATGTTGTAATCAAGTTATTCACAGGGATTAATCGTTGAAGTGATTCGTAGATGAATGGGTTATAAATACGACGGTGCATACCACCGTATCCAACAAGAAGCATTCCAAAGAAGATTCCATTTAATGGAATCATTGTTCCCCAGAAGTGTAACTTCGCTAGGCCCTCATTCATCATGCGACCGAACATTTTTGGGAACCAGAAATAGATTCCGGCAAATCCACCTAAAAGAACAGAAGCCGCCATTGTGTAATGGAAGTGACCAACAACAAAATAGGTATCATGAAGGAAAAGGTCCGTTGTCGTTGTTCCAAGGTGAAGTCCAGTTAGACCTCCGAGACCAAATACGAATACAACGCCTAGAGAGAAAAGCATTGGAGAGTCAAAACGAATGGATCCCTTCCAAATTGTTCCAAGCCAGTTCGCAAAGAAAATGGCCGATGGAATCGAGATGGTCATCGTCAGAGTCATGAAGGACTGAGTGAGTAATGGACTCATTTGAGTCGTAAACATATGGTGACCATAAACAACAGTCGAGAGAACTGAAATAGATGTCATTGAAAGAGCAGTGGCTTTTGCACCGAAAGCTGGCTTTCTTGAAAAGAATGAGAGTAAGTCAGAAACGATACCCCATGCTGGAAGAATAAGAATGTAAACTTCTGGGTGACCAAAAATCCAAAATACGTGTTGGAATAGAACTGGATCCCCTGAGCCTGAAGTGGCAGAAGCACCAGCTAGGAAGAAAGTTGTTCCAAATACACGATCAAGAATAAGAAGAATAACACCAGCACCAAGAACTGGGACGAAAATAGCGTTCAGGATCGCAGTTAACCAAAGGCCCCAAACAGTGAGTGGCATATCAAAGTAGCCCATACCTGGAGCACGAAGAGTAATAACTGTTGTTACGTAGTTAACGGCACCCATCGTTGACGAAATACCAAAAATAAAGATCGCTAAGCACCATAAAGTTTGACCCGCACCAGGACTTCCAATCAATGTTGAAAGTGTTGGATAAGATGTCCAGCCGCCTGCTGCGGCCCCTTGTGGGATAACAAGAGAAATGAGGAGAACCACACCCGAAAGGAAGGCAAACCAGAAAGAGAGCATATTCAAAAGAGGAAACGCCATATCTCTAGCGCCAATCATGAGCGGAATACAATAGTTACCAAAAGCTCCAATTAGAATTGGTGTGATGGCATAGAAGATCATGATCGTTCCATGCATTGTGAAAAGCATGGCATAAGTATCAGGTGGAACAACTCCACCAGATCCAGAGAAAATAAGATTTCCTAAGACAGGAACAGGAACACCTGGATTTGCGAGAGTCCAGCGAATTAGGAGGGCCATGAGGCCGCCAAGACCCAAAAAGAATATTCCGTACCACAAAAATTGTTTTGCAATAACTTTGTGATCAAAAGAAAAAATGTACTTACTCCAGAAGGTGGTAGGTTCTGGATGAATTTCGTTATAACCGCCGCTCATAAGATTATTCCTCCCACTTCCAACCCCAAGCAAGATTAGCGTCTTGAGGGTCATTTGTATTGGCCGCTATGAGTGATGAGTTAGCTAACCATTTGTTAAAATCTTCTTCAGTATAAACAGTGAGTCCCGCTTTCATAAGATAGTGATGAGTTCCACACATCTCGGCGCAGGCGATATCGTATTTGCCAGGCTTATTAACTTCCCACCAAACGCGAGTGATTCTTCCTGGAATTGTGTCAACTTTAAGTCTTACAGTAGGAACAAAGAAAGAGTGAATCACGTCTTTTGCCGTGAGGTGAAAAAGAACCTTGGTATTCACTGGAACTCTTAGGTCATTGTTTGTAACAATGTCATCAGCAGTTCCAAATTCATTGTCAGGACCAGTGTAACGGAATGACCACATCCACTGCTGGGCCATAACTTCGATTCTTAATACTTTTTCATTCTTATAGTCAGGAAACTTCCAAAATGTATTAACGAGGTCGTTATTGGCAATTCGAGTGATGTTTAAGTCGATTGATAGAAATACAGCTGCTCCGATAAAAGCAGTTACGATAAGATGTTTCTTCTTGTTACCGTAAGTGTAATAAGGGGTCTTATTACGCTTTCTACTATAAAGATAAGAAAAACCAAACAATCCAATACACACTAGGATGAAGTAGAAAGTAACCATCAGAGTCGTGTAGTTGAAAAGATCATCAATGAGATGACCAGTTGTAGAAATGTTTTCTGGTGGTCTAAAGTAATCTAACCAGCCTGCAGAAACACCCATTTTGAGTAAATTCATAATTTTCCCCACAGATGACAATTTATTAGTTTAAAGCATTCCTAAAATAGAGCATTAATACAAAAGTAATCGGTAAATATATTAAAGAGCCATAAAAATACTTGCGCGCCCACTGGCGAAACTCATTTGAATTTTCTGGATAAAAATATCCAACCAAGGAATAAACAAAAAAAGCACCGCCAAGGATATAAATTCCAATAGAGTATTCTTTCGAAACGGCATCGATAAATGATGGGGCCACAGAGACCAGCATCAATATAAATGTATAAATCGCAATCCTGTGATTTGTCGCTCGGAAGCCAATGTGTGCCGGAAAAGTTTTGATATCAGCATTGTTGTAATCTTCAGCGTGATAAATAGAGATAGATAGAAAGTGAGGAAGTTGCCATACAAAAAGAATGGAGAAGATGATTAAACCTAAAGTTCCGAAAGAATTTGTGACAGTGGTCCATCCCATGAGTGGCGGTATAGCACCAGGAATAGCACCAGCAAATAAGGCCCAAGAAGTTTTTCTCTTAAGGGGAGTGTAGAGAGAGATGTAGATCACAGCAGCGATTAATCCCAAAAAACCAGTAAGAAAATTCACAAGAAAGAATAAGGCAAGAAGGCAACTAACAATAAGAGTGATTCCAAAACTTAGGGCAGATTCGCTAGATATGCGACCTGATGGTAGAGGTCGATTTTTTGTGCGTTCCATTTTGGCATCAATTTCTTTTTCCATGAAGCAATTGATGACACAAGCACCACCAACTAGACCAGCAGTCGCAGCAATAGAAATCAAGCCTTCAATGAGAGAAATTTTCCCAGGAGCAAGAAACACTCCGAGAGCACTTGTAAAAATGACAAGAGATGAGAGTCTAGGTTTTGTTAGAGAAAGTAAATCAGACAAATAGTCTAATTTTATTTTAGCGAAAGAACTCGAGGCGGCTTGTATGGTCGTCATAATAAAAAACTTTTTTTAGTGTAGGGAAAGTTTACATTAAAAATTTAGGGTTTCAAACCTTAAACCAATGATAAAGCATTAGAAAAATGATCACCCCAGTGACAGAAACATACATCCAGATTGGGAATGTTATTCGAGCAATTTTCTTGTGCTTTTCAAGTTTGCCTGAAAAAGCATAATAGAAGGTGAAAGCAATCATAGGAACCATAACTGCCGCTAAAATAATGTGGGGTATTAGAATCATTAAATAGATTGTTTTGATCCAACCTAATTCTGGGAATTTAGTGCTTCCATGGTGGTAATGATAGACAAGATAGCCAGTTAGAAAAAAAGCTGAAAAAATCAGCGCAGAAACCATGAATTTCTTGTGTAGCTCTTTGTTTTTTCGTTTGATAGAAATATAGCCTAGTGTCAAACAAATTGTAGATAGTAAGTTAAGAAACGCATTCAGCGAGGGAAGGTCAGAGATTTTCATTCGTATTTTTTGGCTCGAACTTTTTTGCAGCTCTGAATAGTAAATAAAACGGAACGTATGTAGCAATAATGAAGCATCCTAAAATAATAACTGTGTTTGGTATCCCAGAAGCCTTTTGTCCAACGGCCCCACCAGCACATGCTGGACATGCTAGTAGGGTGATTGGAAAAAGAAACAGTGCAAGAATACTTATCGTTTTAATCATAGAAGGTAGATAAATGTGAACACGAGAATCCATACTAGATCTACAAAGTGCCAGAATAATCCTAGAACTTCTAGTCGGTTGTAATTGCCATTATCATAATCGCCACGAAGTGCCATACGGTATTCACAAATAAGATAGATCACGCCAGTTAATACGTGTAATCCGTGGAATCCAGTAACGATGTAAAACGTGGACGAGAAAAGGCTTGTTCCATGAGGGAAAGAAGCAAAGGTAATTCCCTGGTGAACAAGGTGAGAGTATTCATAAAATTGGATGCCAAGGAATATGGCCCCGCCGATGATTGTTACGAGAAGCCAGTTAAGCATTCCCTTTCTATCTTTATGTTTACATGCATCAATTGAAAGCACCATGGAAACGGAGCTACAGATAAGAATGAATGTCGCAAAACCTGAGAGATTTACACCAAGATGGTCTGCTGGGTTAGGCCAGTTTTGTGTTGAGCGAAGAACAGCATATCCAAGAAGGAAGCCAGAAAAAGACATGGCATCTGTAACAAGAAAAATCCACATGGCAATTTTTGAAATGGAGGCTTTGCCAAATTGAGCATCGTTTCTTTCTTCGATATGGGATTCCCCATGAGCTGCTGCATGAGACATACGGTCAATTCCTTTTTTTTCTTTTAATCTTAATACACAAATATTCTAAAGTGAATGATGATTTCTTTGCAATATGTATGAATCTTATGTCGGCAAACTTTGTTCAATCTTAAGTAATCTTTAGTTTTAAAAAATGTTAAAAAGCCTTTTGGGCGACTATTATGAGGTATGATGAAAAACGAAGACGTACGAAAATTTATTCATGATCTCGCAAACTCCCTTTCTGTTATAGATGCGTCATTGGCGCGCGCATCAACACTTTTAGAAAAGAATCACCCACAATCAGTAGAAGAACTTTCAAGGGTTCGCATGTCTCATGACCACGTTAGAAAATCGATTTTAATGTTGAGAGAATTTAGAGATTACGTACAAAAAAATTCAGATGAGTAAATAAAAAAAAAGCCACCCGAAGGTGGCCCAATAACTTAGAAATTATTTTACTTTCCAGTAGTACTCGATCACGAGACGCTTTTCGAAAGCAAATGGAATGTCTTCAGCAAGTGGTTTTGCAACCATTTTAATTTTCTCTTTCTCACCAGAAGCTTCTTTCGTTAAGAAAGCTGGAACTGAAGAGATACGAGGACGAACTTTTGCTTGAAGATAGTTTCCAGACTTAGCACCCTTGTCAGTGATTTCAATCACGTCACCAGGTTTTACTTGGTAGCCAGGAACGTTAACAGTTAGACCGTTAACTTTAATATGCTTGTGAGTCACCATTTGACGAGCACCCGGAGTAGATGGGGCCCAGTTTGCACGGAAAACTACGTTATCAAGACGAGACTCAAGGGCGATGATCATAGTGTCAACCCATGAAGCTGTCTTAATCTTTTTTGAATTCTTTACGTAGTTACGTAATTGAGATTCACGAAGA
>CAMAYW010000033.1 GCA_945862475.1 Bacteriovorax stolpii | reverse complement strand
ACCCCACCAACAGTGTAACGGTTAGGAAGATTAATTCTGACTTTACTATAGTCAAAACTATTATCTAAACCGAGATAGGTTTTATAGGTCTCGGACCATTCATTTTGAATTTCAGAGCGCTGAGAAATCACATCACTTTGTACCTCAAGGTAGCGACCGGAGATATTCACAAGTAAGTTATCTCGTCCGATTGAAAGAGAATTCTCAAGACGTGTTTTTTCATTAATTCTTGTCGTTATTTGCGGGATAAAGCGAAAAAATTCCGTCCGATTATAAAAATCTCCCCGAAGACCTGGGTCATTCGCTGGGGCCTTATTGAAAACTAATTCAAGTTCATCGCGACTAAAAATAAAGGTGGATTTGAAATCATTTTTTTCATCCATTTTTCGTCGATAAATTCCTGTGAGATCATAATAAGTAGGTGCGGCCGTAAGTTCGAGATCTTCATTCTCTTTTGCAACAGCCTTCAAGACCTGACCAATATAACTATAACGACCACCAACAAGAAAAGAAGACTTCTCATCAATCGGCCCTTCCACAAGACCACCGGTATTAAGAAGGTCCACATAGGCCATAGCATGAAGTCGATCCTCTTTAGGAGACTTTGTGGTGAGTCCAATTATCCCCCCGATCGCTCGAGAGTACTCAGGCCCATATCCCGCTGGTAAAAGATCCACTCTCTCCACAGCTTCTGGAATAATGACACTGGAGAGCCCACCGAAGTGAAAGACAATCGGAACGCGGTGTCCGTTGATGAGATAACCCGTATCATCAGGGCTTGCTCCTTGAACAATAATCTGCGCAGAGGCACCATTAGTTGCTACACCAGGAAGATTTTGAGCGGCCCTCACAGGATCTCCACCAAAAGAGCCAGGCGCTTTAATAAATTCTTCTTGGGTCAGTGTCTGCGCCTGATCGTCACGTTTAACAACTTTACTTGTGACTGTTGTTTCAAAACTCGTATAAGAAACTTTCTCGAGATACACATTAAGTGTTTGAGATTGATTGCAAATATTAAGCTTAGAAAATTTCTGATAGCCCGTTAGGTTAATGATAAGTTCGCACTCCCCATCAGGAACATTGTCAAATTTAAACTCCCCATTCTCTAAAGAGGTGACCTTCAATTTATGGGGGAGAAGAAATAAATTAACGTCTTTTAGAGGTTTTCTTGTTCCTCTTTCTAAGAGTTTTCCCTGGATTTGAATCTCTGCGAAGGTCGTAAAAGAAAATAAAAATATCAAAAACTGAATCATCAGTACTCCAATAAAAACTTTAATGAATAACGAATTCTAACTGCGACAGATCGGCCTTCAACTTTAGCGGGTTTAAATAAAAATTTCTTCATCGCCACTATCGCCTCATTTCGAAAAAGACTCTCACCTTCAATGACAGAAACTTGTCTCACTTTCCCCTGATCATCAATGAGAACATCTAGCACCACTGTTCCTTCGAGCTCTCTTTCTTTCGCCTCTTTGGGATAAGTTGGTCTTACCTCAGAAAGAACTCTCGGCATTTCAGACACTAGATATTCTTCAGTCGGAGTCGGAAGGGAGTCAGCATCAGAATCTAGAAGTGTCGTTTTATCAGTTTCCTTTGCTAGCGTATTCCCCTTTTTCGCCTCCACCCCTTCACTTCCTAAAGTAGCATCCGTGTAAGAGGATCTGGACGCCCCAAAGACTTCACGAACGGGTTTTGAATCTGGAAGAGGCTCATTTACTGATTTCAAAACGACTTTAGGCTTTTCAGTCACCTCAGTAATATTTTGAATTTGTTTGGGTTCATTTACGACGATGGGAATTTCAAATGTTTCTTTTTCAGAAATTTTAATTTTAGTAACAAGAAAAAAAGCGACCACAAATGCCAAATGCAAAAAGATAGATAAGGTCCATGATCGATTCAAAACATTTCCCATTTATTGTCGATCCTTGATCTTCTCAACTTGAAGAGCAAAACGATTTAGGTTGTTGCGCTTTAATAGATCAATAAACTTCACGACATCACCGTGCCGTGAATCAGTATCAGCACTGATAAGAAAATTAGTCTCCGGTGCTGAATTAGAAATTTTTTTTAGTTCATCGACGAGACCTTCCTCAGATAAAAGTTTTCCACTCAAAACGATCTGGCCCTCTTTCGTGATCGCCACTCCAATAGTTGTGGCCTTCGTTGTAATATCCGAGGTGAGAGTTTTGGGGAGATTTACTTTCAGGCTTTCTTTCAGCATCACCGGAGCCGTCACCATAAAGATCACCAATAAAACGAGAACGACGTCCACAAACGGAGTGATATTTATATCGTTAATGCCCTCATCATCGAGATCAAATTTTCCAGCCATAATTTAATCCTTGTAGGCAATGTAGAGGTCCTTAAGACTTTGAGCATCTGCAAGGATAAGTTTTACCTTACGTCCAAAATAGTTGTATCCCACAACAGCAGGAATCGCGACCACTAGACCCACGGCGGTTAAAATCAACGCTTCAGCGAGGGAAAACATAACAGTATTGGTACTTCCCGTTCCTCGGGACAACTCACCAAAACTCACAATAATCCCTAGAATCGTTCCTAAGAGTCCAACAAAAGGAGTGGTTGATCCAAGCGTTCCTAAAATGGGAAGACCTTTTTCTAATTCTTTTCTTTTTTCAAAACTAAAAGCGTCAAAGGCCTTATCAATATTTTCTGAACTTTTTAGATTTTTTAAATCATTAAAAAACTCTCCAAAAAAGTGATTGGTAGGGAAATGAAAATTTTTACTTTTTATCTTTTGACGAAGTTCATCAACTGGGAAGATGAACTCTTTAAAAAAGCGACGTCGATCAAGCATGATTTTTACGGACCAAATGGAAAGAAAGATAAGAAGTAATAAAATGAGACGTGCCGACCATTCAACCACTGTTAACCAAAGCATAAATTTCTCCCTATTAAATCTTTAAAAATCTTAGAATTGAGCACATTGTCTGTCAGTATGATTTAAGTTGGAAAAGACTTGAACCTAAATTCAAAAAGGTCCTTAAAGTCTGACAATTTGGACTCTTCACCTTGAGGAATTTTTGCCACAATCGCCTCAAGTTCCTCCCAATCGAGTGTCCTAAAGGCCAAGTCACTTAAAAGATGAAGATCTCTACAGCGCTTAAATTTTTCTCTCGCCTTCGTGATCATCCCCTGGCATCCAATAAGATTTTCGTTTCGATAATGGATGCAGGCGGCGGCCACTTGAATGACCGCCCAGTAAATATTTCGAATCGGATCCTGGCGATCCTCCATCCATACATCTTCGAGAGCTTCATGACATTCCCAGTATTTTTGCTCGTTAAAAAGCTTAATACCCTCATGCATTTTTTCTAAATGCTCTCGATCAAACATTTAGAAACCGCCAAGTATATTTAATCCTGAATCCACATAAAGAACTTGTCCAGTTACTCCTCCAGATAGAGAAGAGGCAAGGTAAACAGCTGCTCCTCCGCAATCCTCAGGTGTGACGTTCTTTTTCATAGGAGAGATTTCTTCCACTTGAGAAAGGAGTGTTCTAAAGCCAGCAATCCCAGAAGCTGCGAGCGTTTTAATGGGACCAGCTGAGATACAGTTCACCTTGATTCCACGAGGACCTAGATCGTAAGCGAGGTAACGAGTGGATGCCTCAAGCGCAGCCTTCGCTACACCCATGACGTTATAGTTTTTAACCACTTTTTGAGATCCGTAATAAGTCATACTGATAATAGAACCATTATCGTTCAATAATTCATGAAGTGAATCCGTTATTCCAACAAGTGAGAAAGCTGAAATATCACAGGCCATCGCAAAGCCTTTACGACTGGTGTGAAGAAATTCACGTGAAAGATCTTCTTTATCAGCAAAGGCAAGTGAGTGAACAATGATATCGAATTTTCCCCAATTCTTTTGAACTGTTTCTTTCATCGCTGGATAGTGAGCATCATTTGTGACATCCATTTCAAAAATAAAATCAGCACCAATTTCAGCTGCTAATGGTTCAACGCGTTTTTTAATCGCATCGTTCATATAGGAAAGAGCGATGGAAGCCCCTTGTTCTTTGAAAGCTTTAGTGATTCCCCAGGCAATAGAGCGATCGTTCGCAAGTCCTAGGATAAGAGCTTTTTTCCCTTCAAGTAGTTTCATAAGTACCCTCACTTTTTTGTGAGACTACACTACCCAAGGGACATCAGGGTTTCAAGAATTTGCAGTGGGTCATTCTTTGAAAATAAGGGGGTGAACAACATTCATGGCCCTATTTCCAATTTTAGTGAGAGTGATTTTACCATCTTGGGTCGTTGGCTTGGCACTTCCTGTCACGGGATCAATATCCACTTCATGTTCAACTTTAAAAGAAACGGACTTTGAGGGAGCTGTTATCGAACCATTTACAACCTCAAATCTGTAGCGAATTTTTTCTGAAGAGTGAGTCACTTTCATCATGGTGGTCATTTGAGCAGAGGAGTAGTCTTGTAAATTTCTTAAGTTGAAACGCACTTCAAAGGGTTCCTTGAAACTCGCAGTAAAATTTCCCGTTACATCGCAGTGATCGTTAAAAGCGTATGTTTTCGAAATCGAAGCTCCAGTGAAAGCAGCAACGGCCCAGGATTTAGGCTTTGGATCACATGTCTTAACTTTGAAGGCACCGTTATTAATACCATTCTTATCAAAGACCAAAATTTTTAAAAGCTCCTGTAAAACGGCAACTGCATTTTTTTCTTCCGCTATTTCCTGGGGAGTAGGTCCTTTAGGTTGTTCTACAATGGGCGCCGGTGGTTGATTTTCCTCTCCATTATTGTAGGAGACTGTCTTCATAAGTGCGCCGTCTTTATCGTATGAATATTCATTTCCATGCTTTATGAGCACTCCATTTTTCATAAAACCACAGGTGACCTTACGGCCCTTTGTAACGGCACTAAAATATTCAACGGATAAGGTACCAGAGGGACAACTCGAACTGTTAGCAAAAAGACTGGGAGGGATAAGGAACAATAAAATAAATATTTTCATGGGGTTAGTTTACAAGGGTTTTTAGGACTCGTCACTCATAGACAGAAAGGCAAGAATTGCGCTAGCGTTTTAGAATGAAAAAAATTTATCTTCTTATTTTATGTTTCGCACTCTCCTCTTTTGCTTGCGATGATGGTTTTGTAAAAAACAATTATCTTCAAATTCCTCCCAATTCTTTACTCGCTGGAGACATGACGGAGGCCCAATATAAATCAACCTTAAAAAGTTTTGAAAAGTTTTTTGCGCCTGTAGTAGATTCAGAGCACAGAGCAGAACTTCAAATTATTATTTCATGGAGTTCAAATACAGTTAATGCTTATGCTGAAAGAGATGATGACAACTGGCTCATTACAGTCTACGGAGGTCTCGCTCGCCATAAGGCCATCACTGTTGATGGACTTAATTTGGTTCTTTGCCATGAATTAGGTCATCACCTTGGTGGATATCCAAAAAAATCAACGAATCGTTGGTCAAGTGCTGAAGGACAAGCCGACTATTATGGTACTATGAAATGTCTTCGCCGGTTGTGGGAGAAAGACAACAACACGACGGTCGTTAGAAATCTTCAAATCCCAGATTTAGTCAAAAAAGAATGTGCAAAATCTTTTTCACAAGAAAATGATCAGGCGCTTTGCATGAGGATGAGTTTAGCTGGAAAATCAGTTGCACTCATGATTCAAGACTTAGACCACGATTCAATAGAGCCTAAATTTGAAACGCCGGATGACCTTGTCGTTCGCTCCATAAACTACATGCATCCTTATGCTCAATGTAGGCTTGATACTTTCTTTAATGGAGCTATTTGCACTGTTTCTGAGAAGCTTGAATTTGACAATGACGATGAAAAGACTGGTAGTTGTCATGCAAAGAATGGGGACATCAAAGGGTTAAGACCTCGGTGTTGGTTTGCTCCTCGATAATCGGCAAGTTTTTCTTCATCCACTCAGACCTAGTCAGAGGTTAAAATGAAGAATGATTTTTAAGACTTTATGCCTTATTTTGTTTCTATTTATCTCCACCAATTCTTCTGCTTTTGATCATGAAAAATTTGCGCGCGCCCTCGGACTTGAGCTCGTGGATGAGGGTCACCCCTATAATTTTTTAGGTGTCACTCACATGTACGCAAACGATACTCTTTCTCGGCAAGCCCTCGTTATTCATGATGTGAAGGCCAATTTAAAAGAGACTAAAATTATCAAAGCGAAAGACTATCTCATATTAGAAATTCCTAATGGCGAGAACTCTTATTCTTCTATGGCACTGATCGGAATTACAGAGGATGAAATCAGAAAAAACATTCATTCATCATCAGTTTTTAAAACCCTGTGGAATCAATTAAATCTTTTCCCCAAAGCTTATTCAGAAGATTGTGGTCCAGAGGGGTCTCTCGTTCCCATTGGTTTAGAGACCCTTCAAAATTATTATGGAACAAGTGTCGCCAAGGGTGCCATGAAGTGTATGACCAATTTCTTTCAAGGTGTCTGGGATTCAACGGGGGGACTTGCTCAATCGGCGGTGAAAGGAATTGAAAATCTGATTCAAGATCCCAAAAAATTTTGGGACCAGAAAGTTTCAGAAGTAAAAAACTTAGTTAATTTTATTCAGCATTTTGATACCAAAATGAAAGAACTCTCATTGGCTCTTTCCAATTTACCTTCTGAGACAAAAACGAACTTAATCTGCAGTTTTGTTGGTGGTATTGGAGCTGATGTGGCCATGGGGATTCTCATCGGAGGTGCGGGCCTAGGGAAAGCCATCTTTAGCCTCGAACAATACATCAGTAAAATTGTTAAAATTGAAAAAGTCTTTAATCTACTCAATAAAGTAGGGAAATTGAAAAATATTCCTTCAGGGTTTCTAGAGAGATTATCCTCCTCAAAAATTCCGAACAGTGTTTTGGATTCTCTCAACATCTTTGCGACCCATCAATTTCCAGACTTCATCCAAGGGGCCATGCAATGCGCACTTTAATTGTTTTGGTTTTACTCACGGGGTGGGCCTATGGAAGAAGCTGTAAAGAATTTGAAAAAGTGGCAGACTATCTTAATACTCAAAAATTTATCAAGGCCAGCCGTGATCATCGAGCACTCAAGGTCGAGCCGCATTTAAATGTTGATGACCTAAACCAAGCGAGGTCCCTTGCCTATCGCTTTCCCGCCTTCAAAGATTTAGGGTTCGGAAATCCAGGTGGAGAGGGTTGGGAAGTTTACAAAGGTCGGATGAAAAAATCCGTTCTTCACGGAAAGAAAGTGGGCTGGGAAATTAAAAATGAAAACGGATCTGCACGCTTAAGACTTGATTGGGATCCTCAAAAAGGTGCTCATTACAATATTGAGATCACAGAAAAAAAAGCTGGAAAATCAGAAACTCACAAACTCGCCGTGAACTTTCTTTGCCAAGGACATAAATGTTCTGAGGAAGAGGTCAAACGAATGGCCGAAAAACTTTAGTAAAGTGACGGATCTCTTAAAAAGTCTTCCGCTACAGCATCGGCCCAATTTCTAGCGATAGGCATCCCTTCCTTAAACCAATAATGAACTCCGTCGCCACCTGTTTCAGGATATTGAGTCACATTCATGCTATTAAAAATGGGACAATCTGCCCCAACGGCCTCAGTGATTAAGCGATAAATCCGAGGTCTCTCGGCCCGGTACTTTCTTGAATCGGGAGACCCAATCCAATAACAGCGGGCGCCAGTATCCTTAATGGTCTTAACCATCGTTTTTAGATCATTAATCGCAAAACTATCACTTGGCGTGTTGACGTAATTAGCACCTAATTCAACCAGAACTGTCTCTGGCCTAATATTGCTAAGAAGCCCAGCGAGATTTGGAGTTGCCTGAATGGTCGCTTTCACGACCTCACCCTTAAGGTCCTTAGAGAAGTAGCCACAGGTCGTTTTTTGACCTGAAGTCCACCATTTAGCTATTGAGCCACAGCTTGCGTACGTTGCAACCTGAAGGCCAGATTTTCTTAGGTTTTCGTCAAGGTACCAACCAAAAGGGCCCACTAAGTGAGAGTTACCGATGACTAGGACTGTGGAAGCAAGGAGCAGACCCATCTAAAGAATCCCTGAATATTTTATTTGTTCAATAGTTGTTTATATATATATCGTCTCTAGCTTGATAAAAAGTCTAAAAGGCTCAAAGGAGTTTATTATGAAAAAATTACTCGCACTTTCTCTAACCATGCTCTTTTCTTTCGCTCTCCATGCTCAAGTTCTTACAACAGCTGAATATGTCGATATTGGTCGCTACATCGGCAAATGGTACGCTATTTCTTCACTACCACAATTTTTTACTCGAAACTGTAAGGCACAAACTGCTGAATACGAAATCATTAATGATAAAACGATCAGTGTTTTCAACTCTTGTTTAAATGGTAAGGCCATTAAGACAATCAAAGGGAAAGCTGTAGTTAAGAATCCAAAAACGAATGCAGAACTAGTAGTGACATTTAATAACTTTTTTACTCGTCTCTTTAGAGTCAAAGGGGACTACACCATCATCAAGCTCGACCCAAACTATGAGTACGTGATGATAGGCTCTAAAAACAGAAAGTCTCTTTGGATCATGTCGAGACGTCCAGATATGCCTGAAGATGTTCTAGCGGAGTATACTGAGCTCGCCAAGAAAGAAGGCTTTGACACCAAAAAATTCATCATCTCCGAATTCTAATCTCCTTGGTCGAAAAGGTAGCGTATACCTTTTCGACCAAAGTAATTCTCGTAAGTTAACCTCCAAATTAAATTTTTTTACTTGAACGAGCCGATAATAGATGGGCTTGATTAACAATGAGGAGAGGTTATGAGTTGTCCATTAGACGTTTTCGATAAATCCAAACACAACTACTTACAAAAATGTTTCTACGTTATTAATCTTCTTAAAAATCATGATTATGATTTGTGGGAAAATTTTCATGCTCAATACTGTAATACGAAGCCAGAGGAGTCTTGGGAACTGTATGCCATTCTCGTTGAAGAATATCGAAAAATTATAGCCCCTCCAAAGAAGACGAGGGCCAAAAGATCAACTTCAAGCTCTAAAAGAAAAGCGGCTTAAGGAATCTCTCCTTTGCCGCATCCATCAATGCTGAAGATTTTTTCAAAACCTTTGAATCCGAAGCTCGGACTAAATTCTTTACCATATTTTTCCAAGCGGGAAACATACTCTCTTCCCGCCTCGGCGATGAGTTCATTGAATTCTTTAAAATCCTTTATCGGGTTTGGATTTACATGAGGAAATAATTTTAAACATTCTGGAATATGTTTAACCTTATCAAACCGAGAATAGTTGAGTGCCGCAGAGAGAATATTGGCCTGTACTTCATAACAGTAAATCTGTACCGGACCTAAGAAACGAGCAGAGACGAATTTATTCTTTATCATTTGAAAAACTCTTAAGCGTAAATCAGCGGATAAGTCCTTAAGGAAATTTGTTAATTTTATTTTCACAGCATCTTTATCTATAAGAACGTTTTCTGGAATGAGAGCGGCTGCTTCACTGGTATGAATAAGGCTTGGTTTTTTAACCTCAAATTCTAAGCTATCTGATATGAGAAAATATTTCGAAAGATCTTGGAGTTGTTCTAAAATACTTTCCAAGATTTTTTTTTGCTCTTTATTAAATAGCTTTAAAGAAGCCTCGTGATAATCATCAAACTTTATCATTGCTGCATGTTTTCTTGCGTCTAAAGTGTAATCTAATGCTTTAGTAAGAACTCCTTCCTCACCATTGAAATTAAAATAAAAGAAGTCTTTCACATCAAATCTTTTATACTGGTAAAAGTGAAGGACCTCATGAATCATAATATCTAACAATCTTCCCTTCGTTTGTTCTGGATCTATGCACATAAATATGTCATTCGGTGCTTCAAAAAAAGCAAGTGCCCCTTTTTGGCATTTCTTGTTTTTATTTTTTTCTACAAATTGTATCTTTGCCTGTCTACTATCGAAAATATGTTTAATTTTTTTAAAAGGTGGATAACGTTCAGAAGATTTTAAAAAGCCTAAGATGAGTTCGTTATTCATTTCACCCGTTTTCTCAAACTCAAATGCAAGGTGATTTAATTTTTTATCTTTTCTTAAAGTGTTAAGACATTCATCACTAGCACAGGCCAATTGAAATAAAATGAGAAGTGATATTGCAGCGGTGAATTTCATATTAATCTATGCATCCACTCAATTGGATTGTTTTCCACTCAGCTTCTTCTAATCTCAGATTGTATTTTTTTTTAATGTGAATCCAATCCTTAATATATCGGCAAGCCCGATCTTTATTAATTGGCAACCATTCAGCAATCGTTTTTGCTCCTTTCATCCTATTGTAACTTCTATTTGTGATGACAAGGTTTTCTGGATCATTCGCAAAAAGTTTTTTTTCCTCTTTACTCCAACGAAATGCACCTGAATCATGGGCATGCTTTAAAGGAATCAGATGATCAATATCTACATTCCTTGCGAGAAAATGTTCCTCGGGGTGATAGTAATCCATCCATTTACCCTGAAGAACTGTACAGCCTTTTTTATTCAATTTGACTTTAAATAGAGATCTTTCGATTAAGATTTCCTGCCTCGTATTTTGGCAATCTTTGTCCTTATCCGTCCAATGCTCCCAATCTGAGCGAACATACTTGATTTCAGGAAGAACCCTTGTTTGCGAGCAAGAAAAACTAAGAACAAATAAAACAATTATCCAAAAGGTACCGCATACCTTTCCGACATGTTTATTCACTAGATGCACCAAATGCCGAAGCCGCCACCTAGGTAAAGTGACCTAAATTGCTGCTCGCTAAGTTGAACTTTATGCCCTATGAAAAGATCACTTTGTGGCGCAAAATTTACCATAAGAGACTCACTCTCCGCTCGAAAGGAATGAGTGGTAGTGCCTGATAGACAGTAGATTGGGTTGGTTGAAGCGATATTGAGTGTGACTTCATTATTTTTCGAAGTATAGGTTCCATTTTCAATCGTATAGTAATGATTTTCGAGGTCATAATGATAAAGTGTATAACTCTTATTTTGTAAAATGAGCATCTGAGCTCTCTCATCACCATTTATATAGATATAGGATCCATCAGGAATGGAATTAGAGGTTTGTGAAAAATCTGGTTTCGACTCCAAACTGTAACTCGTTCCACCAAATTGTAGGTTAGTACCGGAAACGCTAACAGTGACGTTTAAGGATTCATCATAATTTTTTGTTGCTCCACCGCAATTTCGACCCAGAATAGAAGTAGGAGAATTTACCGCCCAGGAAAGTAATGAGCACCATTTTGAAGAATTATTCGTATTCGTCTTTTGAACGGACAAAGGAGTGTAAACATACGCTCTTAATTTAAAATTAAAAAGACTACCACTATGAGTATATTTATAAACGGATTCAAGTTTATGGGATTGATCGACTATCTGACAGAGGACTGAGTTAAAATAAGTCTTCGAATCAATGAGTGTCGATGAAGAAAAGTTGAATACTTGTTGGATAGATTTATCAGGTATACCATCTGCATCCGAGTCATAATCAAGACATTTTCGCCATTGTCCGACGTGAGATGGGGTTATCAAAGATGTACTTCCACTAGAAACCTCTGCTCCGCCAGATAATTCATCTGTACAGGAATAGTTTCCAAGAATACTGCAGAATAGAAGTACGTGATATAGCGAAGCTCTCATTATAGATCTCATCGGCATACCCGACGACCAACCTTAGATAATGCTAAAAGGTACCGCATACCTTTTAAACGCTGACTTGAGGAGAAGGGAAAAAAGAACCTGAATTAATAAGTTAAATGAAAACCATCTTACAACTTTCAGTGACTTAAAAGTGTGAAAGTTATTAAGTTCGTTTAATTTAAATTCAATGAATTAAGTTCTAAAACATAATATAATAATAAATGCCACTCGCCTTTCTCGTTACCCAGTCATAAACACACACCAAGGAATGATCATGAAAAATACGGATGATTTTTTGATCGCTCATGTTGAACTTGGACAGGCACGCTTTACTCACGGGGAAGAAATTGGATTCGAATTTCGAAGTGAAATCGATGCGTGGGCCAGGATGGAAACTCACTTCCGCCACCAGATTAGA
>CAMAYW010000032.1 GCA_945862475.1 Bacteriovorax stolpii | reverse complement strand
TCGCAACATTTTCTATCTTTGCAACTTGGTTTGGTGCCGAAACTTGTATCGGAACATCAGGTGCTGTTTACAGGAATGGCCTCTCTAGCATTCATGCCGATCCCATGGGCTACACTATTTGTCTTCTTGTCATGGCGCTTTTCTTTTCTAAAGTTTTATGGCGAAAAAAAATTACTACGATACCTGATCTCTACAGATCTAGGTACTCTAGTGTCACTGAGAAAATGGCCGCTATTATTATGATTCCAAGTTCAATTATTTGGGCGGGTGCTCAGGTAAGAGCTCTTGGTCAAATACTTCATTCAACAACTGAGTTTGGTCCCGTGATTGCAGTTACAATCGCAGCCTGTGTTGTGATTATTTACACGATGTCAGGTGGGATGCTTGCCGATGCGTATGCAGATTTAATTCAAGGGATTGCGATCATTGTTGGACTCATCTTTTTAGTTTCTGCAATTGTGATTGATCTAGGTGGGGTAGGTTCTGCTTTAGCTTTGATCCCAAAGGAAAAGCTCTCTTTTGGCGGGGGAGAGATGAGTGGCTTAAGCTTCATCGGCCGTCTCGAGTTATGGATGGTTCCTATTTTGGGTTCTGTTATGTCTCAGGAACTAGTCAGTCGAGTTGCTTCTAGTCGTTCAGAGAAAATTGCACATCACTCAGCTCTCAGAGCGGCTGGGATTTATTTTTTAGTCGGTTGCATTCCAGTTATTATCGGTCTTTTAGGGGCCAACTATCTTCCTAACCTCCAAGATTCTGAGACATTGATGCCCGTGCTTGCAAAGACTCACCTTAATTATGTCTTTTATATTATTTTTGTAGGAGCACTAGTTTCTGCGATTCTTTCAACAGTGGATACAACTCTATTGGCGAGTTCTGCTCTTCTTTCTCATAATTTAATCTATCCAACTTTTCCAAAAATTAAGGACGACAAGAAAGTTTTTATTGCTCGGATTTGTACTCTTATTTCTGGTGTTATTGCCTATGTTATAGCTTATTCATCTGAATCAATTGTTGGATTAGTTGAAACCGCTTCAAGTTTAGGCGGACCCACTATCCTTGTGATCACCATGGCCGCTCTTTGGGACAAGCGCGGCACTTCAGTCAATGCTATAATAGCTATTGGAATGAGCTTTATCTCATGGGTTATCGCTCATTTTGTTATTGAGATGGAGTTTCCAGTGATCTTTACTGTGGCGGTATGTTCGGTTTCTTATTTTGGATCTCTGCCTTTTACTCGCCCACAAGCTGTGGAAGAACAAAAGGCAGAGGTGGAAATTAAATTAGGCTAGAGTCGTTGGAGCTGTAAAATCTCTATCCATTACCGTTTTTCTTTTATCAGATTTTGCATTCTCAATTGCTTTTAAGCATGCGGTTTGAACACGATTTGTAAGTTGGTCAATGGCCTGAGAAGAAGTGGATAAACCGGCCTCGTCCTTAATGAGCTTTTTAACCTTGGAAGCAACGACAAGGGCCTCCTCGAAATTAGCATTTTCGATGTAGAGATTAAAATCTTTCCCCATAACTGTTTTTCTGCCTAGCTTCTGAGTATGGTTAATTGCATCGCGACAAGCTTTTACAATATCCGCATTAAGAGGCTCGAAGAACCCAGCTGAAGTGTTCATATCTGCTGTATCTTTGATAAATTTCTTAACTTTTGAAATAACGATCAGACTTTCCATTTGGAACTCCTTGGGTGCTCTTTGAATATCTTTAAAATAAGTACGACCTATGATGGCTTAAGCATGAATGGAAATCAAGCTGCACATTCTTAATTGTTATCTGTACAAATTAAGACGGGCAGTATAAATTTTCCTATCTTTTTTTTTCAAAAGTCATAGGAATTTTCGTCATGAATGACACACAGCGAATTGTAATGACTGGTATTGGTCTAACAGCACCAAACGGTAATAATTTAAACGACTTTAGAAAGGCACTCCTTGAATGTAAGTCGGGTGTAAAACACCATGAAGTTCGTTATATGGGTAAGCAAGTTGCTGGTATGTGCGACTTTGATGAATACAAATACCAGTCTAAAAAACTTCGCCGTCGTGGAACGCGTGCAGGTTCAGTTTCTATCTATTGCGCCAATGAGGCCATTCAAGATGCTAAACTTGACTGGCAAACTATAGATAAGTCGATGGTTGGTGTTTATATTGGTATCACTGAACACGGTAATGTTGAGACGGAAGAAGAAATCTATCAGATGCATCAAAACAGTCTTGATTGGAAACTTTGGTCTCCTCACCATAACCCTCGTACGGTTGCGAATTCCCCTGCCGGTGAAGTCACTTTAAATTTAAACATCACTGGACCTCACTATACTCTTGGATCTGCCTGTGCAGGAGGGAACGTTGGAATCATTCAAGGTGTTCAGCAACTTCTCTTGGGTGAAGTCGATCTTGCACTCGCTGGTGGAATTTCTGAGTCATCTCAAACCTTTGGTATTTTTGCTGCCTTTGCTGCTCAGGGGGCCCTTGCGCAGAACGAAGATCCTTCAAAGGCTTCGCGGCCTTTAGATAAAAATAGAAACGGTATCGCTATCTCAGAAGGTGGATGTATTTATGTTCTTGAGCGTCTTTCTGACGCAAAAAAACGTGGAGCAAAAATCTATGCGGAGATTGTTGGCTACGCAATAAATTCAGATGCGACTGATTTTGTTAACCCTAACAGCGAAAGACAAGTTCAGTGTATGCATAAGGCAATCAAGCGGGCCGGCCTAACAGTCTCTGATATTGATATTGTTAATATGCATGCAACAGGAACTGGAACTGGGGATGTGAATGAATCCGAAGCAGTAAGAGCTGCATTTGAAGCTTCCGAGAAAACTTTTGTTAATTTTACTAAAGGTCATATTGGCCACTGCATGGGTGCCGCCGGTTCTTTGGAGCTTGCTGGAAATATCCCAAGCTTTGTTGACGGATTGGTTCATCCAGGAATGAATTGCACAGATCTTGATCCACAGTGCGACATTAAAAATTTAGTAATAAATGAGGCAAAATATGTTGGGAATATAAATTATATTCTCAACAACTCTTTTGGGATGCTTGGGATAAATTCAGCATTGATTGTTAAGAAGTATATTGGATAAGGAGATTTTTATGGCAGACGTAAGACAAATTGTAATCGATATTATTTCAGATATCGCGCCAGATGAGGATGTTTCTAATCTTGATGATGCAAAATCACTACGCGAGCAACTTGATTTGGATTCAATGGATTTTCTAGATATCGTTATGGAACTAAGAAAACGTCATAAAGTTGAAGTTCCTCAAGAAGACTATCCAAAACTTGCAACGCTTGCATCTTGCGTTTCTTATCTGTCTCCAAAATTTGCAACTGTTTAATTTCTAGATGAAATACGATGCTATTGTCATCGGCGCTGGGATGTCGGGGCTTGCCGCCGGCATCCGTTTGGCGATGTTTGATAAAAAGGTTCTAATTCTAGAAAAGCACTCCATTCCTGGAGGATTAAATTCTTATTATCAGCGAAGAAATTTTGATAAAGGTGGAGTTAGGCAATTCGATGTTGGCCTTCATGCTTTAACAAATTTTATTAAAAAAGGTGAAAAGGGAAAGCCCTTTTCAAAACTTTTAAAACAGCTGCGTCTTTCCTATGATGATTTTAAACTTTGTCCTCAGACTCATTCGAAAATTTTATTTCCAGGTGTTGAGTTAAAATTCTCAAATGATTTTGAACTTTTACTTTCTGAGATCTCGGAGAAATTTCCTTCAGAAATGGATCATTTTTTAAAACTTACTGACAAGGTTCGCTCCTTTAATGAGCTTGATCTTTCTATCCCTTACTCTTCATCGAGGGCCGTTTTAAAAGAATTTATTAAAGATGATTTACTCATCGAAATGATTCTGTGTCCTCTTCTGATCTATGGTTCGGCGTGGGAAGATGATATGGATTTCGCTCAGTTCGTAATTATGTTTAAATCCCTTTATTTTGAAGGGTTCGGAAGACCAGAGGGAGGAGTAAGAACAATCCTTTCTCTTTTAATGAAAAAAATAAATGATCTCAATGCTGATCTCCGTTTTAAAACTGCGGTTTCAAAAATTCTGATTAATGACTCAGGGGAAGCCTTTGGAGTGGTTGCAAACGGTGAAGAGTTTTATGCGCCAGTCATTTTATCTTCTATTGGTTATCCTGAAACTGTTCGGTTAACTCCTGGAATGACGACGACTCCACGAATTGGTGCGATGACATTCATGGAGAGTATTTTTATTTTAGATAAAAAAATTCCAATTGATCAAAATGATTCAACGATTATTTTTTATAATAATTCAAATAAATACGCCTATCGTCCTGCAAATCATTTTTTTGATTCTTCCTCGGCGGTGATTTGTTTCCCAGATAACTATGAATCACTCAATCAAGATGGTGAGGGAACTGTTCGTTTAACTTTTATGGCGAATTACTCACAATGGAGAGAGCTTGATAAGTCTAGCTACGATTCCATGAAGAATAAAGTTGGAGAGTCTTCACTTCAGCTTATAAAAACTTTAGTCCCAAAGTTTGATGGCAAGGTTCTCTTTCAGGATATTTTTTCTCCTATGACAATTGAGCGCTACACTTGGCATCTCAATGGAACTGTTTATGGTTCAATTGATAAATCTAGAGATGGAAGGACGCCTTTTAAAAATTTATTTATTATTGGAACTGATCAAGGCTTTCTTGGGATTGTTGGATCGATGTTATCCGGAATTTCCATGGCGAATCTTCATGGACTAATGGGGGCAAATGAAATTTGAACATTTAAGGCTACATTCATTTGGATATGAGGAGCCTGAGAAATTTATATCCTCAGATGAAATGGAAGAGAAATTATCTTCTCTCTACGAAAGAGCGAAATTACCTTTTGGACGATTAGAGCTTCAAACAGGGATAAAGCGTCGAGGGTTCTGGCCCTCTGGGACACGTCCCAGTACGATTGCTTCAAAAGCGGCTGAGAAAATATTGAAAAAGTTCCCAAGAGAGAAGATTGATTTACTTCTGCATTCGTCAGTTTGTAGAGATTTCCTTGAGCCTGCAACTGCCGCACAAGTCCATCACAATCTAAAATTATCTCCTCATTGTATGATTTCCGACCTTTCAAACGCTTGTCTTGGAGTGCTGTCAAGTGTTTTGATGGCCGGACAAATGATAGAGAAGGGTGTGATTAAAACCGCCCTAATTGTTTCTGGAGAAAATGCTGGTCCCCTTATTGATCAGACTCTTCAACATTTACTAAATGATCCAACAATGGATCGAAAAAAAATAAAACCCTTCATGGCGTCTCTGACAATTGGATCTGCTGCTGTCGCTTTTTTACTGACTCATTCAAGTCTTGCACCAGACGCTCCTAAAATTGTTGGAGGCTCTACACTTACAGACTCAGATTCTGTTGAACTTTGCCAAGGTGATGGTTCTTCTCATGGTCTCATGATGGAAACAGATTCTGAAGCGCTCTTGAAAGCGGGTGTAAAATTGGCCTCTGAGAATTGGATAAAAGCCAAATCCGTTCTGGGGTGGACAAATAATGAAATTGATAAAATTATCCCTCACCAAGTTGGCTCTGCACACAGACTCGCTATGCTTACTAGTCTTGGGCTTCCAGTCGATAGAGATTTTCAAACGTTTGAGCAATTTGGGAACACGGGATCGGCAGCTTTGCCCCTTACGCTGATAAAGGCCAGTGAAGCTGGTTTTTTAAAGAAGGGTGATAAAGTTGCTCTTTTGGGTATTGGAAGTGGATTAACCAGTACGATGCTTGGTCTGGAGTGGACATGAGTTTAATTAAAGAAAATTTTAATAAGTATGGTTTACAAAAAGTTTACCCATTCAAATCACACTTTCTTCAATTAGGTGATCATAGTCTTCATTTTGTAGATGAAGGACAGGGTCAGCCTATTTTAATGCTTCATGGGAATCCTACGTGGTCATTCTATTATAGAAACTTGATTAAGACCTTCTCAGAAAAATACAGAACAGTTGTACCTGATCACATGGGGTGTGGGCTTTCTGATAAACCTCAGACCTATGATTATTCACTTGAAACTCACATCCAAAATGCTTACCAGCTGATTAAGTTTTTAGATTTAAAAAAAATCATTTTGATTGTTCATGACTGGGGTGGGGCGATTGGATTTGGACTTGCTACAAGATATCCTGATTTATTTGAGAAAATAATTATTTTAAATACGGCGGCGTACCCCTCTGAACATATCCCTCAGAGAATCAATTTACTGAGGCAAGGGAAAATAGGAGAGTGGCTCACGAGGAAGTTAAACCTCTTCGCATGGCCTGCTACATTTATGACAACTAAAAAGAAGCTCCCTGAGATTATCAAGAAAGGGTATCTTCTTCCTTATGATTCCTGGGAGAATCGCGTTGCAGTTGCTCGATTTGTTCAGGATATTCCGATGGAAAAAGAACATAAAACTTATGAGGTTCTTTCAACCATTGAATCGAAACTTAAAGATCTTCCTCATCCAAAGTTGATTCTTTGGGGTGGAAAAGATTTTTGTTTTAATAAGCACTTTTTTGAAAAGTGGGTGGAAATCTATCCAGATGCCAACGCTCATTGGTATGCTAATGCCGGGCACTATGTTTTAGAGGACGCTTTAGAAGAAGTTTCTAGTGAGATTTGGAATTTTATTAAATAGATATGAACATCTCTTATCGTATTTCTGACATTTCAAAAAAAATCCCAAATAAAAAATCTGTCGTTCTTGCGAAAGATGGATCTTTTTATTCCTTTAAAGAATTTGAAGAAAGATCAAACCAAATCGCAAACAAGCTTTCGGAGCTTGGTATTTTACCAGGTATGAGAACGCTGCTTTTCGTAAAACCCTGCTTAGATTTTTCAGTGATTACGTTTGCACTTTTTAAATTGGGTGCTGTTCCTGTTTTGATTGATCCTGGTATGGGTGTGAAAAATTTATTGAATTCAGTTAAGCAGGTAAAACCAGAAGCGATGATTTCAATCGGTAGAGCTCATTGGTTAAGGCGTTTAAAATCGGATTTCTTTAGAAGTGTGAAGATTAAAGTTTCTTTAGACCCTGTTGGTGGTCGTACTCATAATCTTTATAAAAGCTTATCCTCCTATTCGAGCTCATTTCCTATTTATAACGCTCAATCGTCTGATACATCGGCAATTCTCTTTACCTCTGGTGGCACAGGTATTCCGAAAGGGGTTATTTATACTCATGGTATATTAAATGCTCAGACAGACATCTTAAGAGAGATCTTTAATCTTAACGAAAATAATATTGATCTCCCTGGTTTTCCTCTTTTTGCTTTATTCACCCTTGCGATGGGAATGACTTCAGTCATTCCAGAAATGGATCCAACAAGGCCGTCTAAATGTAATCCTGAAAAGATTGTCGAAAATATTCTAAACTACAACGTGACCTTTGCAGCGGGCTCCCCATCGATTTGGGAAAGAGTGGGGAGATACTGTCTTCAAAAAAGAATTCAACTCCCTTCCATCAAGCAGGTTGTGATGTTTGGGGCCCCCGTACGTTATGAAATTCATGAAATGTTTAAAAAGATCTTAGTTGATGGTGATACCTATACTCCATATGGAGCAACAGAGTGTCTTCCGGTGTCGTTGATTTCTGGTTCGGAGATTTTAGAGAAACACTTACCAAAAATGCGATCTGGTTCTGGAACATGCATAGGACGAGCAGTGCCAGGGGTTGAACTTAAAATTATTAAAACTACGGATATTCCTGAGGGTTCTCTCAAAGAAGTCTCAGTTGGTGAAATAGGAGAAATTGCGGTAGCGGCGCCACAGGTGACCCCAGGTTATTTTGATATGTTAGATGAAACGAAAAAAGCTAAAATCTTAGAGAATGGGAAACTTTGGCACCGAATGGGCGACTTAGGTTGGCTAGATGAAAATCAGCAGTTGTGGTTTTTGGGCCGTAAATCTCATCGTGTTGTTAGTGGTGATTTTACTTTTTACCCTATTCAAGTTGAAGCCATTTTCAATCAGCATGTCGATATTAAAAGAACGGCGCTTATTCATTTGAATTTTGCTGGGACTATAAGACCTGCTCTTGTTATTGAGCGTTTTGATAAGTCAACGAACATGACCGATGACTTTCACAAAGAGTTACTTCAATTGAAAGAGAAATTTAATTTTACAAGACCGATAGAGAATTTTTTTCTAAAGAAAGATTTTCCGGTCGATGTTAGACACAATATAAAAATTGATAGAATTGAACTTTCTAAATGGGCACAAGATTTAATAGGGTAAGACGATGAGAATTTTAGTTACAGGTGGAGGTGGTTTTCTTGGAACCTCTATTATTAAAGATCTTATTAAAAATCCATCCTATCTTGTGACAAATTTCTCCCGTCATACTTACTCCCATCTAGAGGAAATTGGTGTCCCTACGATTAAGGGGGATCTAAGATTAAAAGAGGATGTTAATCGCGCCTTAAATTATGGCTTCGATGTTATTTTTCATGTGGCAGCACTTGCCGGTGTCTGGGGAAAATATCAAGATTATTTTGAGATCAATTATGTGGGGACAAAAAACCTCCTTGAATCAGCGAAAAGTTCTGGCATTAAAAAATTTATTTATACTTCAACTCCCTCAGTTGTTTTCAATAAAGGTGATCTTTTGGGAGTCGATGAGTCAGCTCCCTACGCAACACATTTTCTCAATGCCTATTCTGAAACTAAGACCATGGCAGAAAAACTTGTTCTTCAAATGAATGATGGAAAAGATTTTCTTACATGCGCAATAAGACCCCATCTTATTTGGGGTCCGGGTGACCCTCATTTATTTCCAAGAATTATTCAAAAAGGTAAAACAGGGAAACTAAGAATCGTAGGAGATGGTCAAAACTTAGTGGATATTGTCTACGTCGATAATGCTGCTAAAGCGCATGTTCTCGCCTTTCAAAATCTATTCTCTGCATCTCCCGTCTGTGGACAGGCCTATTTTGTGGGACAAGAAAGACCAGTGAATTTGTGGTCTTTTATAAATGAAGTATTGAATTCATTAAAAATAGAGAGCGTAACAAAGACGATAAGTATCTCGACTGCTTATCAAATGGGTTGGTTATTAGAAAAAATCTTTAAGATTCTTGGAATCAATAAACCTGAGCCTCCCATGACTAGGTTTGTGGCTTTGAATCTTGGTAAGTCTCATTACTTTTCTCACGAAAAAGCTAAAAATGATTTTGGTTATGTTCCAGAGATTTCAATAGAAGAGGGACTCAAAAGAACTTTTGCATACAGAAAAAGTATTAAAGAGTAAATGGTAGAACATAGGCCATTATAATCACAAAATCCTTCGCAGGATCTTTTGAAATCACGTTGGATTCTACTGTATATTCATTTCTATTTGTCCAATTTGCAGCGAGCTCAATCCAAGACTGATTTTCAAGTATTTTTCTATTAACAAAATAGACGTCGATATAGTCGTTATTGCCAGCACCATCTAATGTTTGAAAGCCGTCTCTTGAACGAATACTTCCCTTTGCTCTGTCAAAATAATTAAATCCCGCAAACAAGGCCCCATCCATGGAGTTATTATAGCTCCAATCATAACCGATCCTCAAATAGGTATATCTTGAGTGATAGCCGAAATAATCATCCATGAGAGAAAATTCAAAATTCACATGATGGTGCTTTATTTGTAGATTCCATTCATCAGTATCGAATACACCCGCTCCAGGGAAATAAAATTTCGAATAGAAAAATTGCATCTCAATCGTTGGGAAAATCCATCTCTTTCCAAAAGTTACATCAATTTCAGATGTTACTTTTGAGTACTGATGTAGACCCTCATCGGAGAATTCAGCATTTGAAACAAAGCTTCCAATGTAAAAGCCGTTTTGCTCTTCATAGTCAAATTCTCCTTGAACCGCTGGTCTATGTTCAGTAAACGTTGTTCCTCTCCAGATAAAATCAGAATAGGCACCAAACTCAGCATCAACTCCAGCTAATACGAACAAGGGGAATAGAATAATTAAAACGATCATTTTTTATTAAACGCCTTTACAATATTTTGGTCAAAATAGTTTGAACTCATTCCTGCATCAACAATAACAGTAGATGCATTTATTCCAGAACTTTTTGGTGAAAGTAGAAAGCAAACGGTGTTTGCGACTTCCTGGGTCTCAAGGGAAGATTTTCTTAAGGTTAGCTCCTCAGCATAGAAATAATTATCAATATAATTTGGAATCCCAGCGGAAGCAGATGTCTTTAGAGGCCCTGCTCCAACAGCATTTACTCGAATTTTTGAAAACTCAGAAAATGATTTCGCTAAAAAAGGAACAGTCGCATCTAGCATGGCCTTGATTGGTCCAAGATATCCATAAGAGGTTGCCTTGGTATTTGAAATAGAAATCGTGACAATGCTACTATCTGGATTAAAAAGTTCCTTTAATTGATGACTCATTTCAACTAGGGAAAATGAGCTTATCTGAGCGGCTTGGAGATAATCTTCACGTTTCGTTTCATGAAATGGCTTTGGTCCCTCTGAGAAGTTTGCGAATGCTAGTGAATGAAGGAAACCATCAATTTTTTGATTTATTTTTAAAGCGAGATCCTTATCTTGTTCAACATCGAAAACAAAAACTTGTGAATCTGGGAACAATTTTTTGACTGCTTCTATTTGAGATTCTGACTGAACTGAAAAGACACACTTTGCGCCATTTTCAATCAATGTTTTTGCGGAAAAGTAGGCAACAGATTTTTTGTTTGCAACTCCTGCAATATAATATGTTTTGTCTTTCACCCCAAGAAAGTCCATTAAACGTCTCCGTTCTCAATGAGAGTCGCTGCAAACTCAATCGTCATAATCGTTTTACCATTTGAGGTAATCTTTCCCTTCATGAACGCAGCATTGGCGAGCATCTCGACAAAATCAACAGTAATAAGAAGAAGATCTCCTGGTTTTGCCATGTTTTTAAATTTTGTACTTTGAATCCTTGTTACGAGAGCTGTTTTGCTGTTTCCGGCAGCCTCGCCTCTTAGGGCCATTAGTAGGGCACCGGTCTGAAAAACAGCTTCGCACATAAGTACTCCAGGAAAAACAGGTCTTCCAGGAAAATGCCCTCTAAAAAAGTCTTCTTCGCCCGTTAATTTTTTTGATGTTGTTATTGAGTTTTCACTTCTTTCAACAATATTTTCAATAAAAAGAAATGGTTCACGTTGTGGAATATTATTTAAAATAGTTTCAAGCATTGAGGCCTCCGGCGATGTCTAATGTGGCCCCGGTAATATAAGAGGCTTCTTTTGAAGCAAAGAAGAGTACGGCATGAGAGACTTCGTCCACTTTACCGAATCTTTTCATCGGTACCTGTGATTTATATTCTTTCACTTGTTCTTCAGGAAGATCAGCGAGTAACTCGGTTTCAATAAACCCAGGACAAACGTTATTAATCGTTATATTCCTCTTTGCAACTTCCTTAGAAACAGACAGAGATAATGCGATTTGTCCTGCCTTAGATGCAGCATAGTTAGCTTGGCCTTGAAGTCCAAGTTTCCCACCTACTGAGGACATATTCACAATCCTTCCAAAACGATTCTTCATCATTTGAAGGACTGCGAATCGAGTCATGTTGTATGTTCCTTTGAGATTCGTATCAATAACTGAATCCCATTCCCCTTCAGACATACTCGCAACGATATTGTCTCGTCTTATACCGGCGTTATTTACCAGAATCTCAAGTGATGAAAATTGTTTTTCATAATCATTGAAAAAAGTTTCAACTTCTTTTGCATTTGCAACATCAAATTTTTTCAAAATAAGTTTTTCACCGAAGATGGAATTTTTCTCTTTGAATATTTTTGCTTTTTCATCGTTTCCTGAATAGGTCGCAACAACCGTTGCACCAGCCTTTAAAAAAGCTTCTGTGATACCTGCACCAATACCGCGAGTTCCGCCTGTAACGATGACATGTTGGTTTGTAAATTGATACATGACTAAACTCCTGTTCCTAAATAACTTTCTATAGCGTTTGCTTGAATCACACCGTAATTGGCAGCTCCAAGCCAGCCAGACATGATTATTCCTACCGAACCAGCGTGGAATAATCCTGGTATCGTTTTATGTAAATTCATGGAGACCTCAAGCCCTTCAAATTTTGTTCCAAAGGAAGTTCCTTTTGGGTGAAGAGTATATTTTTCAACGGTTAAAGGTGTCGCAGCTTCAATAACTTCTAATTTATCTCTTAT
>CAMAYW010000031.1 GCA_945862475.1 Bacteriovorax stolpii | reverse complement strand
TCAACTGCAGAGATGAGATTTCCACTTCCGTCATCCCAGAAAGCTGGCATGCTAGTGTAAGGAATGAAGCCTTGTGGATTTTTGAGCCACTCCTCCATCCAAACTGTACGAAGTCTCTTTTTAGCAAAGTGAAGATTTGGAGCTTGAGCAGGATCACTTGTAAATCCAAGCGAGTGACATGATGTACACGCAAGTTCATTCCAAATTTTCTGAGCAGCCTCTCGCTCACCTGGCTCCCACTCAACTTTAACTGGAGCTTCGAACGTTGGCTGATCTGATCCGCCCTGGAAGCCCATCACAAGTTTATTAAGATCATCATGAGTAAACGGGAATGAAGGCATTCTTACATTCACGTAAGGACGAATTGGATGAACGTTCTTTAAGAAATCGTATAACCAATCAGTCTGAACTCTCATTCCTTCCTTCGCTAAGTAAGGAGGCCCGTAGTTTTGGTCTTCAAATGCTTTAGATAGAGCACCACCCACACCATCAATCGTGTGACAACCGTAGCAGTTATATTTATTGGCAATTTTCATTCCCTCATAATACTGCTTTTCACCGGCACTCAAACGCTTTTGACCAACAAGAGGGATTCTATCTGACACAAGTCCTAGAATAACTCCCACAATGGCTTCCACTTCTTGATCTTTTAAGTAGAAGTTTGGCATTTTATTAAGATCTTTGAACGGTTTTGGCACTCCAACGTCCCAAATACTAGGCTCCTTCAAGTGTTGTGTTAACCAACCCACCCGAGTATGCGGAACTTGTTTTTGCTGACCAAATCCAAATTGCTCAACAGGCTTCGATCCCTCTTTCGATAATTCTGGGCCGATTTGAGGAAGATCCCCTTCAAAGCCGTGAATTTCGTGACAAGAGTAACACCCGTACTTATTAATCGAACGCTTCGCAAGTTCCGTCGTTCTTTCTTCATCAGACATTTTTTCTAGTTTTGCTTGAGCTGCTTTCACAGTTTCAAAAGCTGAAAAATAATCCTCAACGAGAATTTCATCGCGAAGTTTTTTGTCTATCGCTGGGAAAGTGAGCTGTTCAAACTGCTCATTTCTAGAAGCGAGTAAGTAAGCGGCTATATCATTGGCCTCTTTATCCGTTAAACGGAAAGAAGGCATGATCGTCGTTGGGTCATAGTGATTTGGTTGTTTTAACCAAGACACAAGCCAATCAGGATCGAGTTTAGAACCTAGATTTACAAGATAAGGTCCTCTTCTTTGTCCAACAGCGTTCCACTTATCATCAATTCCTGCTACCTGGTGACATCCAACACATCCAACAGTCTCTATGAGCTGTTTACCATTGCCCGTATCGCCACCAGAGTACTTACTAAATGCCTTGTACTCCTTAGAGGTTTTAATAATGTATTCAGACATTGCATTTACTTCAGCAATATTCTTTTTCTTGAATTCTGGTTTTGAATTATTAGCTTGTTCAAAATAATGAGGCATTCTCGATTTCGGATTGAATGAGAATGGTGACCAAATCCAGTTTTTAATCCATTCGGTCGTTTTAACCTTAGAAGTCACCTTGTAAAGAGATGGACCTGGTTTATTTGAATTTAAATGCTGCCAGCCTTCAATTTTGTGACAAGCATAACATCCGTAGCTCTCAAGAGTCTCTCGACCTTTGTTCAGCTTATCAGCAAGTGGTAATCTCTCCTGATCTTTGTGACACTTCATACACATACCTTCAGTATGTTGAAGTGGAATCATTGGCTGAGGAATTTTATGTGGTTCATGCCAATGGTATTTTTCTTTCCATTCTTTTTCCTGTTCCGCATTTTGAGGGATGTGAGCAGGAGAATTGAAATCATTAACTCGGTCACCAACCCCACCATGGCATGAAGTACAGCCAAAATCTTTTACTGGGTGAGCAGAATTTACACCTACTGCAAGCGTATCAACTTTAGGGTGAGTTTTATAAGGGTTCGCCTGATCTTCGTAACCAGGCTTGTCGATAAAGACGTGGCAGGTTGTACAACGGTCAATTTTAGGAACGTGTTGGAAGTAGAAGTCGTTGGTAGCATTTTGGATGACGTACTGTCTGATTTTAATCGTTGGATCAAGATAATCAATAAAAGGTGAGTTTCTTAAAATCCAAACTGGATTTTTTTCGACACCAGAGATAGCACCAAGAAGTCTTTCTTTATCGCCTACTAGAGCCTTAAGTTCTTTTTCAGCTTCGGTTTTTGATACCATTAAAGTCTTGAGCTCATTTTCAGCTGAACTCAATTCGGCATTTAAGCCCTTGAGGTTATCCTTTCCATCGATTTCTTTCTTTTTAAAATCATCAAACGTTACTTTTAATTTTTTTGCCTCTTCAGGATGATTCTCCATAAGAGCATGCTCGTATTTAAATTGGTACTCAGCAGCCTGAGAACCATTCACGCCATTAACCATATTCTGAACGTATATTTTTCTATCAATTTCAGAAATCTTATCGTTAATCTTATCGATTTGAGACTTTTGAGATTCAAGGGCTTTTTCTGCTCCAGCGATTTTATCTTTTATTTCTTTAATTTTTTTACCGTCTGTGGAGCCATCAATCTCTTTGATTTTTTCTTGGATTTTTTGCTTTTCAATATCAAGTGCTTTTACCTGAATGGCCTTCCAAGGACGAATATAGTCGTCCAAGACCACCCAAATAGTTACAAAGAGGAAGAGTACAGAAACGACAGCAAAGATCTTGTTAAGAACTTTTGTGTCATAAGCCATTCCAGGTTCACGTTTCATTTATAGCTGCCTTATCTAAAAACAATTAGAGGTTTAATTCAAACTCTGGCATCGCCAGAATATATTTCAATGTTAAGAACCAACGTAAATACATCTTTAAAGGAAGTAGGGCCATTCCCAAGAGAAGAAACACCATGGTGTAGTAACGTATTGTCCCCATTCTCTCTAGGTAACTCTGTCCCCATTTCTTTGTAATAAGCGGGATAACCCCTACGAAGTAAACGAGAACAAAAATGATTCCAAAAATTTCTCTTAAGAAAATATTTTTTGGAAGGCTTGTATTAAATAATTTAATCCAAAATATTTCTGAAAGGTTAATGTTGTTTTCAGCTACAACTTTGTGAGCGTCCCAGTACTCAAAAGGACCATAAAATGTCCAGTTTGGACCTCTTAGGAACGTTCCGATCTGAATAAGGAAGATCCAAAGAGCAAGCCATCCGAACAGAAATCCAGCGATTGCAAACTTTCTCTCTTTGAAGGTGAAATAGCCGTTACCCTTTGGGTTGATGTCGATAAATGGAATGGCTATTAAACCAACAATGATCAGACCAGGAAGAACAACTCCGGCCATCCATGGATCGAAATAAACAAGCATTTCTTGAAGTCCAAGAAAGTACCAAGGAGCTTTTGCAGGATTTGGCGCCCAAGTCGGGTTAGCAGGCTCTTCTAATGGAGCTTTAAAGAAGATCGCCCAAACAATAAGAAAAACAGTACAAAGAATTCCACAGAAGAGCTCAGTGTAAACGAGGTTAGGCCATGCCCAAACTTTTTCTCTATTTTCAGGAGTTCCTTCTAAAGGCTGCTCGCCTCTCTCGATTCTTAAGTCATTTTGGTGACCTTTATAGAGAGCAAACCAAGTTGACCAGAAAACAAGAGCATTAAGGATGATAATAGGAATGTTATCTGGAAGTGAGATTACTGAGAAAAAAACCGGATCACTAATCATCCACCCAAAAATTACTAAGATGAAAATAAGTAGACCTAAACCAAACTTTTTAGTCCCAACAATATCTATTCTTTTAAGGGAGAGCCAAAAAAGAAAGATAAAAGCTGTGAAAGAGTACAGCGGTGAGGATAGGTAGTTAATCGCTTCCTTAATCATATTCTTCCTAATCTTTTATAGTGGAGCCGAAATTCCGCCATCTTTACGAACACGCCAAAAGTGAACAGCAATAAGAACTGCAACAACTAGTGGAATGAATACGCAGTGGAGAATGTAGAAACGAAGCAATGCTGCCTCACCTACAAATCGACCACCAAGAAGCTGGAAACGTACATCGTTTTTATCTGAAACCATCACGAAATCGCCGATCTTAGCAAGGGCAGCTCCTGGACCACCGTGACCGGCAAATGGAGTTGCTTTTGCCATGTTTGATCCCACTGTAATCGCCCAAATAGCAAGCTGATCCCAAGGAAGGAGATAACCTGTAAATGACAGAAGCATAGTTAAAATAAGAAGGATAACTCCGACACCCCAGTTAAATTCACGAGGTGGTTTATAAGAACCAGTCATGAACACTCGGAACATGTGAATCCAAACAGTAATAACCATTAAGTGGGCACCCCAACGATGTAATTCACGCATAATCCCCAAAGGCACGTGCTCTCTTAATCCAATAATATCTGTGAAAGCATATTCAGCTGTTGGACGATAATAGAACATAAGAAGAACGCCAGTGACAGTGAGAGCGAGGAACACGAAAAACGTTAATCCCCCCAGGCACCATGTATAACCCAACTGGACACCAGATTTTTTGAGCTTTATGGGATGAAGATGAAGAAAGACGTTACCGGCAACAACGGCGGCCCTATTTCGAGCGTTATTTGGTGGACCATGACGAAAAATGGCTTTCCAAACCTGAGTATTCGCAACTTTTTTAGCAAAACCTTCTGACATATCTTTTCCTCTAATAATTAGACATCAATATAAGCGCCATCAATATTCCACTCACCTTTTTCATAGCGAAAAACCTTTGTCTTATCGACGATGATTTTGCCTTCAGAATTAAGTGAGATTTTGTAACGCTCAAGTGGACGAGGAGCTGGGCCCTCGAAATTTATTCCATTCGGATAATAACCAGAACCGTGGCACGGACATTTAAATTTTGACTCTGCAGGAAGCCAGGTAGGAATACAACCAAGATGAGTGCAGATGTTTGACATCGCTACAAGACGACCATCTTTTTTGTAAATCCAAACACCGAAACCATTTTTCCATCGCTCATCAACACCGTCTGGATATTCATCTGGGCTTCCAGCAACAAAATCCATGGCCGGTTCGAAAACGACGTTTGGATAAAGAAATCTAAAAATTAAACTGGCAAAGCCAGCGGCAGCGGCACCGAATGTGATCCAGCCGACAGCGAGAAAACTAAAGAACTCGCGGCGGTTCAAACTGGTTTTTGCCTCTTCACTCATAAGAGTTTCTCCGGAAATTTATTAATCTAGTCCATATAAATGGTGCTAGAAATGGGGCTTTTAGGTTTCCCCACATTATGGGCGTAAACTTCTAATTTTTCAACAGCTTTAGAACCTGTTTTGCTTTTGTATTAACCTTAACGTTTGAGTCATCCTGTTCTAAATTTTTAACCAAATCATAGACAGACTTCCATTTTGATTTTTCAACATTTTCTAATACATTCATTTTGAGAGCTTCAACTTGAGCACCATTCAATTGACCCGCCTCAGCAATGTCATAACGAAGAGCACAAATCTCTTCTAAAACTGGTATTGCTTCCGCATTTTTTGATTGGATCAAAACAATCGCAGAGGTGTATCTCAGGGTTCTTTCAGTTGAACCTAGGAAAGAAAGTGCCTTTTCTTCAATATTTGGACGCTGATGCGCCGCTATAGCGAGTAATGCTACTTGCTTAATACCAACATCTTGAGAATCTTTAAGCTCTGCTTCAATTTTTTCCCACTTGATGTCGACACCCTTTGACATATTTCCTAAAGAAACAATCGCGTTAAACTTTACCTGAGGATCCTGATCGTCCAGCGCCGCATTAAGTACATTCAGAGATAGTGGATTGTTAAGACTTCCAAGGGCCAACACAACAAAATTTCTTGTTCGTGCGTCTATAGATTCTTTATAGACACGTGATAAGTTTTCTATGACCCATGGCATATCTTGTTTGGGAATTTTTTGAGCAGCGAGAAATTTGGATAGCTCATAGGCTGCAACCCAACGATTTCCAAAAGTTTTGGAATTCATCTCTTCAACAAGATCACGATGATCTTTGCCAGAAGAAAGCATCTTAGTTACACCAAAAATAATCATACCCCCAACTAAAACAATCGCTATTGGAACAGCGATTCCAGACAATGGGGAACTTTCCAATATTTTTTTGGATGAATTTTGTTCGGACATTTAAATTCCTTATAATAAAAAAATGCGGTAAATGTACGGTGGAAACTAACAAAATGCTCCTCAAATTGGAAGTACCATGGCCCACCTTCTAAGATTTTTATTACTTGTTATGGTTATTGCAATTCTCTTAACGACATCTGTTGCATTGGGTTGGTTAAATGTAGGTATGGGACACATACAACTGGCGATTCCAAGCTTTATGTATGTCATTTTTATTCAAGCCTTCGTTATGTTTTATTTTATTGGAGTCTCTCGTCTCGTTGAGAACGTCTGGAATGCTCTTAATAGTCAGGGCAATCTAAACGAATTGTTTGATGAAATTCCTAGTGATCTTGAACCATACAAAAAGAAAGTCTCTCGATATGTCCATGAATCTCAACTTTCAAAAAGACAAACGATCCCTTGGACGATGCTTATGCTTGTACTAGGAACAATTGCTTTTCTTCTCGGCGGTGCCCACGATACTGGTATGGTATCCAAAGTTGTTCATTCAGGGGTTGCGTACGGATTTATTGTAGCGATGGGGATTGGTTTTTATCGCCAGTGGCTTTACCTCGGCAAAAGCCATCTTTTATTGGGGGAAATCAAGGCCCTCTTCGGGATCTCTAGAGATGCTATGTAGCTGATTTTAAAGATTTAAGAAACTTCCATCCCGACCTTAAGAGGAATCGTCCAAATTTCCGATAAGATAGCTATATGAAAACGCTACTTCTTCTTATTCTTTCTGTGCCAGCAGTACTATCTTTTGTTTTTGCTAACGAAATAATCGATCCGGAAGCCGGAAAGCAATTCTCAACGATGATTAAAGATGTTGAGGTTGAAAGCATGCTTAATGAAACAAGTGAATTTAAAGACTGCAGAGATAAAAATAAATTTGAAAAGAATGATTTAGAGCCAGCAAGGACTAGTAAAATCAAAGCTGCTGAAAAATGTTTTAGAGAAAAGTTAACAAAAAATAAAAGCGAAGAAGATCTTAAGAAACTTTCTGAGCAGTTAAATTTACAACAGTACGGTCTTGTAAAAAGTAAATCATCGCAAGATCTTCAAAAATATCTCAATGATAAAATGTATAAATCGATGACGGGTGTTGATCCAAATGAAAAGAATCTCCAACAACTTAAAGAAGATTTAAAATTTGGTAAGAAAAAGCATATCGACCAGGCAGTCTTTATCGAGATGTATACAACTCAGCTTGGGAAGAATGCTCTCTTTGAAGTTTCACGATTTTGTTTTGAGAATTTGAGATTAAAATCTGCTCCTCCTTCTGCCTCCACAAATTTTGCCGAGTATTGGGCCAGTTACTCTCGAGGATCACTGATGACAAAAAATCCAGATGGATCGGTTGTTTTAAATGTGAAGGATGATAGTAATCCTAAGTTTGGCACAACTTTAGAAACAGAAGATAAGGATAAAATTTATCAAGATATTTTTAAGAGTATTCAGGGAGCAAATGGAAATGGTTTGACAACAGCACTCATTAAAGAATTTTTCTTAGAATGCGGTTCTACGATTGTTCCTCTATGTGAATCTTTTGAACAACTTCAAAAGGTAAAAGACGTTGGTGATGTTGAATCTCAAGTTGAATCGAAAATTACCCCAGGTGCTACTGCGTGCTTAACAAAGTCTCGTCTGCAATCCTATCGTAAAGCGATTGCCGATGCTGAGAAAGTTGCAAAGTACATAAAAGAGGAAATGACAAATTCTCAGGATGCAGCGAATTTATATCTTACGGCCTTAAAAGGAGCACCTGTTAAACTTTATGGTAAAAACGCAAATGATGAGACTGTTGATGATCTTACGAATTACTCGTCAAAGGATTTATTGGAAGGTGGCTATACCAAAGATGAATTATTTAAACAGGCAGCAGAAAAATGTGAGGCCAGACCAGAACTCTCCGAGTGCGAAGGTATTATTTCTGACGGGGAATCATTTCAAAAAGCTAAGCATAATGTCGAGCAGGAATTAACCCTTAAGCGTGAAGTTGAAATGGCAAGGATCAGAAGTTTAAAAGACAAGAAGGGCCTTACCGACTATCTCACAGAAAATGGTTATCACGATATTCTTGAACAATTTAACCAAGGAAAGCTGAACGAAAAAGGAATTGAAGAAAAAGTTGGTCAGGCTTTTGAGGCTAAGAAAATAGCCCTCCTTCAGCAAATGAATGCGAAACTTGGGAAGAGACAACAAACAGATCCCAAAGATCCTCAAACTAAACTGAAAGCAAATGAGGTAAAGGAAGTTATTCAGGAATCAAAAGAGGAAAGAGCAAGACTCGCTCAAATGGTTCTTTTTAATAATATTATCACCAGTCACCTTGAACTAAAAAAAGGAGATGGCTCAGTGGTTGGAAGAAACGTAAATGTTTGGAAAAAAGAAGAACAATCCTTAGAGTCGTCACAAGTAAACTCAAGTCTTTTTCAAAATATCAAGAGCTCAAATGAAGGGGCGAAAGGACTAAGTCGAGATGATAAAATTTCAGGGTTTCAAATTATTGATACACTCCTAGGAAAACCAGAAGAAAAGAACTAGATCGATTTGACCCAGATAAAGACTCGATTCTTTCCTGGATGATCTCCGCCTTGAGATGGACTTTCGAATATGCTTGCTTCACCGAAGGAAGAAATTTTAGTCATAAAATCTTTTAGAGATTTACTTGGAACTTGAAGATTAAAATAAAGGCCGCCCGGAATTCGAGTCCCGGGTTTAACGTTATCAACTTGTGAGACACCATATCTCTTCATCAGAGGGAGAATATTATCTCGAATTTTTGAAGGTTCCACAGAGGCCATCATGATTCGATAAGCTTTCTTTTTTGAAGCTGCGTAGGAACTATCTCTATACCCACCCTTCTTATTTTCTTCGTACTCAGATTGCTCGGTTTCAGCTTCTCCAAAACTTTTTGGAACGTCTTCAACAGAGTCTAGAACGACCACATCCGATTCTGGATCATATCGAGAATCGAGTTTATCGTCACTGAATACAGTTTGAGCTTCCAATCGCTCAAGCTCTTCAAGTTCTTTATTAGATAGATCAATCTGTTGTTTTGCGAGAAGATCCTGCTCTTGATAAGAAAGAGATTTATCGAGCCAGAAAAAGTTTGGCTCAAATAACGTTATTTTATTAATAAGGTAGTCTTCGTACCATTTATTCGTGTTTTTTAAGGCAAATACAATAATACTCAATAATAAAAGAAGAATGATCACTTCTTGAAAAAATCTTAACTGTTTACGAAATGCCGTTTTTTTTCTTAAATTCTCAAAATCGACCTTCAAAGAGAGAATATCCTTTCTCAGTTCTTTCACAAGATTTGGCCAGTCAGGGTAAAGAGTCACTTCCATGTGAGCAAGGATATCATCTTCAAAAGTACCTTTAACTTTTGCATCCGCACCAAGAATGTTGACGAGATCTTCAAATTTTAAAAAAAGATTTTTTGAACTCACATTACTTATTTGAAAATTCTCATTAATAAGATCTTCGAAGGCAGGATAAACTTTAATTAAGTGATCACGTAGAATTGTAGAGACGTATTTAACTTCAAGATCAAAAGTAAATGCAATTTCTCGAACGGAGAGGCCCTGATTGACAAACGAAAATGATATATATTTTTCAAACAACCAATTTAGCCAAGAAATAAGTGGACCAGATTTTGCCAATTTCTTGGCATACTCGAATCTTTCTCCAAGTTCGATCGGAGCAATTTGATCTTTAAAGAATGAATCCCAAAATCCACTAAAAGATTCTGCATAACGGCCTTCCCATGCGATAGAATTAATATCTAGATCCAGCCAATTCTTAAAATGTTCAAAATCGTTTTTAGTTAACATCATACTTTTTTAATTAATAAGGCAATCCCTTGACCGCCACCAATACAAGCCGAAGAAATACCAAAACTCTTACCATATTGCTGTAGCTGACGTGCCAAAGTCAAAGTGATCTTTAACCCTGTCGCCCCAAGTGGATGACCAAGTGCTACTGCTCCTCCCCAAATATTGAATTTTTCCTTCGGAATCTCAAGTGCCTTCATACAAGCAATCACCTGAGGAGCAAAAGCCTCGTTTATTTCAAAAAGATCAATTTCTGAAATTGATTTGCCCTGTTTTTTTAGTAATTTATTGATGGCCGGAACTGGACCAATTCCCATTTTAGCTGGATCAACTCCAACCACTTCACCATCAATAATCTCAGCTATCGGTTTTAAGTTATGCTTTTTTACATAATCTTCTGATGCAATAAGAATGGCACATGCTCCATCAACGATACCAGAAGCAGAACCTGCGGTTACTGTTCCCTCTTTCTTAAAGGTTGGTTTAAGTTTTTTCATCTCTTCCAAAGATACGTCTTCGCGGAGATGCTCATCTTTTGAACAATCTATCTTATCTATTTTGACTGAGGCCATTTCAGGTTGAATGAAGCCTTTCTCGTAAGCCGCTTTAGCTTTCTGATGAGACTCATAAGCAAAGGTATCTGAGTCATCTTTTGAAATAGTGTATTCTTTGGCCAAGTTTTCTGCGGTAATTCCCATGGGCAATTGGGCATGTTTATCAAAGAGAGTATCTAAGAGAAGATCTTGGCTTTTAAGACCGCCATACTTTGTCCCAAATCGAGCTCCATAAGTAAGATGAGGGACCATAGACATATTTTCAGCACCTGCTAGAAGAACGCATTCTGCTTCATAAGTTTGAATTAATCTTTTTCCATCAATCAATGTCTGAATGCCAGATCCACAGAGCCGATTAATTACAATCCCTGGAGTTTCAACCTTTAAACCCGATTTGAGGGCGAGATGTCTTCCGGCATAGAGAGTGTCAGGAGTACTCGGAATAACATTGGCAAATATAACCTGATCAATACTCTCCGGATTGATTTTTAGCTCTTCCAACAGTGCTTTAGTTGCAATTACAGCGAGATCGACAGGATTCACACCACCAAGACTTCCTCCAAACTTACCAAAGGGGGTTCGTTTGCCTGAAACTATAAAAACCTTACGGCCATTTTGACCCATCATTTTTTGCCTGCCTTGTGATAAACCGTCTTACCTAAGTATGATAATTAATAATGCTTTCGAAAGCATTAGCTTTAAGAGAAGGCAAAGAATGCTCTTCAGTTAGGGCCAAATAGCATCTCAAATCCAGGAAGGAGACTAGATGAATCAGAAGAACGCGGAAAATGGTATTTTCATTAATGGTAAGAAGCAAGTGATTGAGCTTCTTAAAACAATGGATGCCCAAGACAAGGCCCGTCTTCTTAAGAATCTAAGAGTTCGTAACCCTTCTCTTGCGAAGGAACTTACTGAGTCCTGCATTTCGTTTGAGAGCATTTGGGACCTAAATGACGAATCCCTAAGAACTGTGGTTTCACAGATTCAACCGGCGATTCTTGGACTTGCCCTCAGTATTGTTCACGTGAAAAATCAACGTCGCGCACTCTCCCTAATCTCAAGAGATATGGCGCTAAAGGCGTTCGATATTATGCAGAAGGATTTAACTGCCAATAGAAATGAGTGTGTCAGGGCCCAACAAAAAATTTTAGAGCTAGCGATGAGTTTGCACAGAAATAGAATTATTCAATTCTATTAGGCGAGTAACTTCTTGAACTCATTTTCTAATTTGGGATTGTAATAATCCTCAGAAATTATTTTTGAGTGCACTATTCTGTTTTCAGAAATCAGATTCCCTATGTCTTGAAATCTTACGATCATAGTTGTCATGAGGTCATGGATCCATATAGGAGCGTTATTCATAACTTGTTTGAAACTAAATGAAGAAACTTCTATCAACTCCACTGGACCCATACATATTGCTGAATATGTATGAATGACATTATCTAATATTGCGGACTCTCCAATGATGTCACCTTCCTTTGCCAGGAAAATGGGGATCAGCCTATCTTTAGAAGATTTAAGGCACAAAACTTCTCCAGTCCGAACAACAAAAAGCTTATTGGCCTTAGCACCTTCTTTAAAAACAACCGTACGGAAAGAACCTTTAAAGTTTTCCATGAAGAAATTCCTTTTTAATTTTTCCCTCTAAGATTGTGCCATATCGAAGTCCATACGTGGAAATCACAAGATCTTTCACTAACAAGCGATGCATGACATGGTATACGAGATGCAATCCCCCACGAATACTATTTGCTCTTTTTTGTAGAAAAGGAAACTGGTCCTGAAATTTTTCTGGATTAAAATCAGAATATTTTTTAAATAAAGTATCT
>CAMAYW010000030.1 GCA_945862475.1 Bacteriovorax stolpii | reverse complement strand
TTCCAAAAAAAGGATCAGATGATGTTATAAAAAAAATCGTTAAGATACAAAAAAAGATAAATAAAGCATATTTCATTTCGGACTCAATACCTGCATTGTTCTTTTATACCCAGCTTCTACGGCATGCGCAGAAACTTTAGAATTAAGAGAAAATGAATTTGCAAAAAATAATTTATAGTCGTGATGATCAGGATAGATGTCAATGAGCTTAACTTTTGGATTTATGTTTAGCTTCCTTTGAAGGATCGCCATGATTTCTCGTCTTTGTGCCTGTGAGAATTTTTCCATTTTCATGTAATCATTAACTGTATCGATAATATCAATTGCCTTCGCCCGTTCAGCACGAGAGGAGACAATCTTTTTTTGAATCATGAGATAAATAGATTGAATAGCAATAGGTGGAAGCCCGTAATTTACAAGGGAACCCACTTCGTCATGGAAATGATAGGGAGTATGTGTCCAAGAACTAATAATCACATCACAACCATTATCTTCCGCTACGTGGGTGGATAGCGTTTCCCGAATCTCACCATCGATATAGTAGTCCACTTGGTTGGTATGTTGATTTTTGATCGGATAGGGGCAATAAAAGGGCGGTACACTCATGCTGGCAGCGGCAGCGTAGGAGACATTGGTTCCCGTATAGTAAACAGAGGTCGAGTCATGAGAAGGGTTTGGGTAGTTGTACTTACTAAAGATTACTTTTCTAGAATGATCCAATTGAGTCGCCACGATAAATAGGTCAGCAGCAAAATCCTCAAAGGAATCACTCTCAATCACATCATTAACGAGGTAATTTCTAACTCCCTCAGTGGAAAAAAGACCAGGCAATGAAACCACTGGCTTTAGAAGATTTCTAACTAATGAAGGTAAACCGTCTAGGGGATGATAAAGGTCAGATCTTGGCGCCTTAAGACCTGGCCTCTTTATATAAAACATGTCTTTGTAATTAATCCCTCGAAGCTTTGATCCTTTAATACCAAGAGTCGCCTGAATAACATCTTGAGGAGTGTAACCGGCCGCGAGGTAAACACAAATCATCGCCCCGGCCGAAGAGCCAACGTAGGTTCCAATCTCAAGGCTTTTTTGATTAAGCTCCTGACCACTTGATGAATTTTTATTACTTTTAAGGGAGAAGCCAAGTTCTTCAAGGGCCAGGGTGACTCCCAAGTGCCAGGCAGCCGCCTTGACTACTCCACCCGATAGGACCAGCGCAATTTTTTTATTTTTTAATTCATTTAAATCAACCGACATCTACGCTCAACTTTGTCACTGTTTTTTGATTTTGCACATCTCTATCGGATTCTTTAACATTAAGATTAATGATAAAGGAGCCTAAATGAACACCAATGAAGGGGTTTGGCTATCCATAAACGACTATTCTCGTTTTAAAAATGTCTCTATCTCAACGATACGAAGACACATTAAAAATAACATTTTGAAATACAAAGAAGAAAACGGAAAGTATTTTATTTATTTTCACTCTTCTCAAAAGATTCATTTTCGAGAAGAAGAAGAAATGTTGAAGCTGAAATTAGAACTAGAGCTATTGCGCAGACAATTAATAGACGCAACGAACGAGAACAATGAATTAAGAATGCTCGTAAATATCTATGAGGAAAAAAATAAAAACTTAATATCTGAGCTACCACCAGAGTTGCCACAATTCATATGAGATTCTTTTTAATATTTTTTATATTTCTTCTTGGGTCTCAAGTTTGGGCGCAATCCTCAATGCGAAGATGCACGCTTCTTCCAATTACTGACAGTGTAGGGGGGGCGATTGGTTTTAAGGTCTTCGAGCAAGTTGAAGAAGAGTTAAAGAAGAGTAATTGGTGTACGTACATATCAAACTCCAATCTTATTAGCGTCTTTAGTCGATATCGAGAAAACTTACCGCAATATCTAAAGTCGAAAGAAGTACTAGTAACAGTTTCTGAGAAACTTAAAGTTGGTTCATTGATCCTTGTAAGCTTAAAAAATGAAATCAATGGTATTGATGCTGAGATTAAAATTTTTGCAGAAAATGGTGAAGATCTTTATTTCTCTGAAAAATCTTCTCTTAAAACAGATGAAATTGATGTCGTTTCCGAAGCCATTAAGAATTGGCTTGAATTATTTGCAAAAACAATTCCATATGATGCAAAAATTAATGGCGTCCTTGGAGATCAAATTACCCTCGACGTAGGCAAGGGTTATCCAATAAATATAGGTCAAAAGTTTCTTGTTAAAAGACCGATTCAAACAAAAAAACACCCACTCCTGAAGAAAATTGTTGATTGGGAAACATTACTTCTTGCTGAAGGAAAAATTTTCAATATCTCAGATAATCAAGCCCTAGGGATTCTTAAGGCTTATAAGTCAGATAAAAAAGTTGTGGCGGGAGACTGGGTTCGCTTAGAAGAATTTAAAGAAGAAGAAAAAGAAATAAATGAAGAAGAAAAAAAAGAGGACGAAACACCAGGAACACTTGGAATTCTCTCGATGGCGCTTTTCGGATCTGCTTCGAGTGTCGACACAAAAACTCCAACAGACTCAAATCGAATGAGTGGCAATATCTTTGGTGTGGATTTCAGGCTCGAGGGTTGGATCACGAGAGAATACTTTGCGGCCATAGAAATCGAAAGGGCCCTCGGGTCTCTGAAGGAAACCTCAGGCAATCCGAGCAAATCTTCAGTGAATGTAAATAATAGTACTTTTAAGTTAACAGGTGGTTATAAGTATCTTCCTATTGGATTCTTTTTTGGACCGCAAATAGATGTCTATACTGGCTATGTCAAACATACTTTTGATCTCGATGTTTCTGAAACTGATGGCTTTGGAAAAAATTCAATCTCTGGGATCGTTCTAGGAACTGCCGTGAATGTTCCACTTAATAGAGAATATAGACTTGTCGCTCAAGCTGAGTTCATTCCGTTACCAACCTTTAATGAAGAAGATAGCATTTATGGTTCCGCTGAGATGGCAACATCTATGGAATTAGAAATTGGACTAAAGTACCAATATACGACCAGAATGACGATCGACGGATCAATTGAAACTCTTTCCAATAAGGCACGATTTGGTGGGACTTATAAAGAAGTTTCCTACAAAGATAATCGCGTAAAGGTTGGGCTATCGTTTAATTTTTAGTAATAAAATGCTAAAAATAAAGAATGAATATCCATCGCATACAAGAACTTGAAAAACTCATTATTTATCATAAAGAAAGATATTATACAGGCCATGCCGAGATATCTGATGAAAGCTATGATCAATTAGAAGAAGAGCTCAAAAAGCTTGATCCAAAAAATCCTGTTCTACAAATCGTCGGTCTCAAACAACTTGAAGTTTCTAGCAAGGTTGAACATCAAAAGAAAATGCTCTCTCTTGATAAGACCTATGATGAAAAAGAACTTCAGAAATGGATAGATGAAAAGGAAGTTTTAAGTGTCTTTAAGATTGATGGCTCAAGCTGTTCACTTATTTATGAAGATGGGCACCTTGTTATGGCAAAAACAAGAGGAGATGGTCAGTTCGGTGAAAACATAACGAAGAAGGCCCTCTTCATACCTGATATACCAAAGTTTCTTGGAAGCAAAAAAAATATTGAAGTCCGAGGAGAAGTTTATTGTATAGAAAAAAATTTTTTCTCACTCTCTCAGGAGATGAAGGATTTAGGCTTAGAAACGCCAAGTTCTCAAAGAAATATTGTTGCTGGAATTCTAGGTAGAAAAGAGAACATCCAACTCGCAAGACATTTAAGCTTTCAAGCCTTCGACATTTTGTCAGATGATAAATATCAGAAAGAGCATGAAAAATTGGACTATCTAAAAAATGCAGGCTTCATCACTCCCGACTATGTCCTTCATAAGGGTGTAAAAAATTTAGACTCTAAAATTTCTGAGGCAAGAGACTTTATGAGTTCAGGAGATTATTTAATTGATGGTATCGTTTTTATCTATGATGATCTCAAGCTTCATGCAGAACTAGGAGAGACCGGACACCATCCGCGCTATAAAATCGCATTTAAATTTGCGGGTGAAACTAAAGTGGCAAAAATTAATCTTATAGAGTGGGGGGTATCAAGAAATGGAACCTTGACCCCGGTTGCTCTCATAGAGCCGACGGAGCTTTCTGGCGCTGTGATTGGAAGAGTGACGCTCCATAATTACGGAATGGTTCAGAATTTTCAATTAACAGTTGGAGATAAAATAGAAATTATTCGCTCTGGAGAAGTCATTCCGAAATTTCTAGGTGTGGTAGAAAAATCCAAAGAAGCTTTTACAATTCCAACTCATTGTCCAAGCTGTAAGAGTAAACTCAAAATAGAGGATATTTGGCTTTATTGTGATAACGCTGAATGCCCTTCAAAAATTAAAGAAGAGATCCTTAACTATATTCATAAAGCAAACATTGAAGACATATCCGATAAAAGACTTGATGAAATGATGAGTAAGGGTCTAGTGAAAAAAATCTCAGATCTCTATCGACTCACCTCGAAAGATCTTTTGACCCTTGAAAAAGTGAAAGAAAAACTTGCAACTAAGATGTTTGAGAACATTCAAAAAACCAAAGAACAAAGTCTAGCGCAATTTATCGCCTCTATTGGAGTAGAAGGTGTTTCAATGACCAAAAGTGAAAAAATAATTGCTCAGGGCCACAATACGTTAGATAAGATCCAGTCACTCACGGTAGAAAAAATGTTAGAGATCGAGGGGTTTGCAGAAAAGTCATCAGAAACGATCATAAAATCCATCAGAGATAAAGAAAAGCTTATCGCTGAATTACTAAAGCTCGGCGTGGTTGTTCGCGCAGATGAAATCGCATCGGGAGAAGGCCCCTTAAAGGGAATGAAGTTTTGTATAACGGGTGAACTAAGCCAACCAAGACCACAGGTTGAAAAGTTAATTAAGGCCAATGGTGGAGTGATAGCTGGAGTCAGTAAAAATTTAAATTATCTTGTAACAAACGAACAAGAGAGTTCATCTAGTAAATTTGTAAAAGCGAAGTCACTTGGTATACCGATAATAAATGAGAAAGCACTCTTAAAGCTCATTGAAGGATAATATGGCAAAAATCAAAACGGTCTTCACTTGCCAAGAGTGTGGCTATCAGTCTCCAAAATGGTTAGGAAAATGTCCTGATTGCCAGCAGTGGAATTCATTTTCAGAAGAGGAAACAATTAAGCCAAGTAAGGCGGCCCCTAAGTCAATCTCTGGAAGAGAATCAAAACCTAAAACAATTAATCAGGTGGAGCACGAGCTTATTCACCGCTACACAACGAATCTCGGTGAATTCGATCGTGTCATGGGTGGGGGAGTAACGATAGGCTCATTAACTCTCATCGGAGGGGAGCCCGGAATTGGGAAATCCACACTTCTAATGGAGGTCTGTGGAAAACTTCTTGAGGTTTATGGAAAAGAGAAGATTTTATATGTCAGTGGAGAGGAGTCAGAGTCTCAGGTCGCTCAGCGCTCAAAGAGGCTTGGTGTTAATCACGACGGTTTTTATATTTACAATGAAACGTCCTGGCAGAAAATACTTGATGAAGTAAAAGAATTAAAACCGAAATTTCTGATATTGGATTCCATTCAAACAACTCATTCTAATCAGGTGGATTCCGCAGCGGGAACGCTTTCTCAAATTCGTGAAGTGACTTATGAACTCATGAACTATGCGAAGGCCTATGGCCTTACTTGTTTCATTATTGGACATGTTACGAAAGAAGGTCAGATTGCAGGACCTAAAATCTTAGAACATATGGTAGATACCGTTATTTATTTTGAAGGTGATCAGCTCGGCCAATACCGTATGCTTCGGGTGATGAAGAACAGATTTGGTAATACAAATGAAGTGGGAATTTTTGAAATGCAAGAGAAGGGGTTAGTAGAAATAAAAAATCCTTCTCAATATTTTCTTGAGCAATCACTTCCGGGCTCCTATGGTCGTTCACTCACGTGTATTCTTGAGGGCTCTCGTTCCTTGTTTGTTGAAATCCAGGCGCTCGTTGTAGAGAATAAATTTGCAGTGGGAAGGCGGACTACACAGGGGCTCGATTCTAATCGTGTTGCACTTTTAGTCGCAGTGATTGATAAATACCTAGGCATTCCTCTTTCCTATAATGATATCTACGTCAACGTCGTTGGGGGTATGAAATTAACAACAAGAGAAAACGACCTCTCTGTCATTGCATCTTTGTTAAGTTCTTATTTTCAAACCGCTGTTCCAAGTGACACCATATTTCTTGGAGAAGTCGGGTTAACAGGTGAAGTTCGCTCAGTTCCTATGATGGAGATGCGCTTGAAAGAGATCGCTCAAATGAATTACAAAAGAGTGATTACTTCAAAAAGAATTGCAGAAGATTTAAAGGGGAAATATAAACTCAACCTTGTTGGGATCAACAAGGCGAGTGAACTTAAAGATCTACTTTTCAAATAGTCTTTTAAAGAAAAAATTTTTTAATGGTTATGTCCCAAAGTTCTTTTTTCTTTGGGTAGTATGGAATTGATTCGGGTTTAAATTCTTTTTCTAGTTTCCAGGTTTTGTGAAGGTCTTCAATTTGTAATTCCCCTTTCCCAACGAGGCATCCCATCGCCACTCCAAAGGCAGTGGTATCAATAACCTCTGGGCGAAGAATCGTTTTTTGCGAAAAATTTGCCTGCATCTGCATGAGTAAATCATTTGCGGCCGCACCGCCATCGACTCGAATATCATTTAAATGAGGAAAATCTTTTTTAAAACTTGAAACAGAGTCATTTAATGAAAGAGCAATTCCCTCAAGACACGCCCTCGCAATGTGGCCGTTATGAGTATCCCTCGTAAGTCCAACAATGGCGGCCTTCGCCTGTGAGTTCCAATAAGGAGTTCCAATTCCTGTAAAAAACGGCATGAAAAGAACGTGTTCCATTTGGGAGAGATCAGTGATCTCGGAGGCAAGTTTAGAAACTTCAGGAGATGTTTTTATGCATTTTAGATTATCCCTTAACCACTGAACCGCAGCACCTGCAATGTAGGCCGATCCCTCAAGTGCATAAATCTTTTTTCCTTTGAAGGAATAGGCCGCTGTTGTGAGAAGACCTGTGGTTGAGTGAACCATTTTCTCACCAGTATTTAAAAGAAGAAAGGCGCCCGTTCCATAGGTGGATTTAATATCGCCCTCTTTTACACAGGCCTGTCCAAAAAGTGCCGCTTGCTGATCACCTAAAATAGAGAGGATAGGAATTCCATCTGGTAGAATTTCTGCCTTTTCTGTTTTTCCAAAATGAGTGAAGGATTCTTTAATTTCGGGTAAGAAATCTCGTGAGACTCCAAAGAAATTTAAGAGCTCTTGGTCCCATTCAAATGTTTCTAAGTTCATCAGCATGGTTCGAGAAGCATTAGATGCCTCTGTCACAAAACTCTTTCCACCCGTAAGCTTATAGACGAGAAAAGTATCAATCGTTGAGAGTCGTAAATTATTTTGACTGGCAGAAGCTTTCACCTCGGAAGAGTTCTCTAAAAGCCAGCGCATTTTTGTTCCAGAAAAATAAGGATCAAGGGGAAGGCCAGTTTTCTTTCGGCCTAATTCATTATAACGAGTTCGGTTAGCATCACAAAAGTCAGCGGTTCTTCGGTCTTGCCACACGATCGCATGGTGAAGGGGTTTACCCTCTTTGTCATAGGCACAAGTTGTTTCACGTTGGTTCGTAATACCAATACCGATAATATTTTGCGGATTACAGTTTGATCTTTTGAGAATCGTTTGAATAGAAAGAGAAACAGAATTCCAGATATCGTTAAGATCGTGTTCCACCCAACCTGGCTTCGGATATATTTGTCGATAATCTGATTTCTCTTTATCAATGATCTTAAGTGTCTTCGCATCTAATAACAACGAAGTCGTTCCCGTGGTTCCTTGGTCTATGGCCAAAAGTAAATTCATAGCTCCATCCTTAATGCAAAAAATTTTAGCGTATATTTAATTTCTTAGGTTTTGAAGGTGAGTCATTAACAATAAGATTGACCGAATATTCCCAATAACGAGCGATGTTGGCGTTCATAAAACCCATAAAAAAATAGGAAATACTAGCAATAGCGGAAAGAAGAAGGACAAACTCCACAATAGATTGACCCTTCTCGCCGAGGTACCTCTTGCTAAAAGAACGAATCCGTTTAAGTATCAACTTTTTTTTCCAGGGCTTCATATTGTTACTATTCTGTTGTACAGTCATTCCCAACGGGGACGACAATGAAAAAGATTATACCCTTTACTCTCTTTATTATGGCATTTACGGGATTTCTTTCCATCCAAATCCTGTGGGATTCCTTTGATTCTAATGCTGAATTGGTTGAAGCTGATAAACAAAAATACTCAGTCTACGAGAACGCCTTCCAAGGTCTTAATTTAACGACAACCAAAAAAAAGACTATTGAACTCAAGAAAGAGAAAACACCGATTATAGTCCTCAATTTTTGGGCATCTTGGTGTGTTCCTTGTTTAAAAGAATTTCCAAGTCTCGTGCAGTTTCAGCAGAAGTATCTAGGTAAAGTGAAAGTCATTGGGATCAATGGTGATAGTGAAAATCAAACAGAACTTATTAGAAAAACAGAGGCCCAATATAAGTTAAATTTTGAGTCAGTAGAAGATCCGTATGAAAGGATTGCAGAGCAGTTTTTAATCAAGACTTATCCCGTGTCGATTGTTTTTCATCAAGGGAAAGTGATCTATGTAAATAGTAAGCTCCATAATTTCATGGATAGTGAATTTCTAAAACTGATTGATCAATCCCTTAAGGCAAAGTAACCGAAAAATTTCTTCCCCAGTTATAGGTAATTTCGGAAATCATATCAGATTTAAAAAGACTAAATTTAGGTTGAAGTCCTGGGGTAATAGCACCCTGGTGAAGTCGCCCTAGTGAGGCACTCGCATTAAGAGTGATTCCCGCCCATAATTCGGCCTGATTCATTTTAAACTGAGCTGCCGCCATAGAGGCGATAAGGAGAAGATTGTCACAGTGGCAAGACCCTGGATTAAAATCTGAAGCGAGTGAAACTTTGGCGCCGGCATCTAAAAGGAGCCGTGCAGGAGCAAGGGGCTTTCCAAGAAAAAAAGCTGTACCAGGAAGAAGTGTTGCTACAGTAGAGCTCGAAGCGATTTCTCTGATACCTTCATCGGAAATTTTTAATAAGTGATCAGCGGAAAGAGCATCAAAGCGAGCAGCTAACTGCGCCCCTTCATTTGTATTCAATTCATCAGCATGGATCTTACAAGGGATGCTAAGTTCAGTTGCCCTGGTAAAAAGACGAATCACATCATCAGTCGTAAAATAATTTTTCTCATGAAAAATATCTACGGCATCAATGATTTTTTCGGAAGAGAGTTTATCGAGAAGAGGAAGAACAACTTGATCAAGATAATCCTCTGAGCTTTTAAAATTTTTCGGTACATCGTGGGCCGCGAGATATGTATTAAAAATCTGAACTCGTCCATGAAACTTCTTTTTTAATCGATCGATGAGACGAGATAGTTCATATTCTTTCTCAAAAGTTAATCCATAGCCTGACTTGATTTCAATGGTCCCAACCCCGTAGGAGTGAATCCTTTCAATGCGCTCACAAGAAAGCCTGAATAATTCATCAGAAGTGGCCTCAAGTGTTTTTTTCATCGTGTAAAGGATGCCACCACCTCTTTTAGCAATCTCCTCATAAGAGGTACCATTCAGTCGATCGATATATTCTTCTGCACGGTTACCACCGAAAATGAGGTGGGTGTGAGAGTCCACGATTTCTGGAGTGAGTACGTGCCCCTGAAGGTTTATGGAGTAATTTTTAAATTCAGAGGGAAGTTCTTCGGTTTTTCCTACCCAAAGAATTTGATCCTCATTAAAGGCGACCGCTCCATTTTTAATCAGTGAAACATCACTTGGTAAAAGATGACGCCCATCTTTTTTATGGGCGCCGTCCAAAGTGAGAATTTCATTTAAATGAGTGTAGGCCTTAATCATTGATCTCCTAAAGTGAAGGAAACTTTATTTTAGTGGTTGGTTTTTTTGCAATCTCAAGTGAGATATCGTAACCAGCATCGGCGTGACGAACTATTCCCATTCCAGAGTCAGAATTTAAAACGCGAGAAAGTCTCGTATCCATTTCTGGTGTACCGTCACACACAATCACCATCCCTGAGTGCTGAGAAAAGCCCATACCTACTCCACCACCATGGTGAAGAGAAATCCAGCTTGCGCCGTTATTGATATTGATCATGGCGTTAAGTAGAGGCCAATCTGAAATCGCATCAGAGCCATCTTTCATCGCTTCTGTTTCACGGTTTGGACTTGCCACCGATCCACAATCAAGGTGATCTCGTCCAATGACGATAGGAGCCTTCACCTTTTTCTCACGAACTAATTTATTGAAGAGTAAAGCTGCTTTTTCTCGGTCTCCGTACTTTAGCCAACAAATTCTTGCTGGGAGTCCCTGGAATTGAATCATCTTTTGAGCTTTATCGAGCCAATTGATCATGGATTTATTTTCTGGAAATAATTCTTTCAATGCTTCATCAGTTACTCGAATATCATCCGGATCCCCAGAGAGAGCAATCCAACGGAATGGACCTGAGCCTTCACAAAAAAGGGGGCGAATATAAGCTGGAACAAAACCTGGAAAAGTAAAAGCATCTTTAACACCAACTTTTTCAGCTCCTGCTCTAAGATTATTTCCATAATCAAAAACGTGGGCGCCTTTCTTTTTAAAGGCAATCATGACACGGATGTGCTGTCCCATTGTTTCATAGGAGTAGTTGGTGTATTTTTGTGGGTCAGATTTTCTAAGGTCACTGGCCTCAGTAAGTGTCATTCCCGCAGGGACATAACCATTCAGAGGATCATGAGCTGAAGTTTGATCAGTCACTAAATCTGGGACGATTCCTTTATCTAGAACAAACTCAAAAAAGTCTACGGCATTACCAACGACACCCACGGATAGTGCCTCTCCAGCATTTTTTGCTTTCATGGCAATCTCAATGGCCTCATCAAATGAACCTGCTAGAACATCGAGATATTTTGATTTAAGTCTTTTTTCAATTCGTGTTTTATCGACGTCACAACAAAGGCAAACGCCCTCGGCCATCTTCACCGCGAGAGGTTGCGCTCCACCCATGCCGCCAATTCCACCAGTTAATACAAGTTTCCCTTTTAAGGTTGAGTTCTGACCGTAGTGCGTTCTGGCTGCGGCCATGAAGGTTTCATAGGTTCCTTGAACAATTCCTTGTGAACCAATATAGATCCATGAGCCGGCCGTCATTTGACCATACATCATGAGTCCTTCATCTTTTAATTTATTAAAGTGATCCCATGTTGCCCATTTGGGAACAAGGTTTGAGTTTGCGATTAAAACTCTAGGGCCTTGAGGATTACTAGGAAAAACGGCAACCGGTTTTCCAGATTGAACGATAAGGGTTTCATTATTTTCAAGATTTTTTAAAGCATGAATAAGATCTGTAAGTGCCTTGGGATTTCTTGCCGCCTGACCATTTCCTCCGTAAACAATAAGTTCATCTCTGTCTTCAGCGACATCGGGATGAAGATTATTGAGTAAACAACGGAGAGCAGCTTCTTGGTGCCAACCTTTACAAGTTAATTGATCACCAGTTGGTGGAAGAGGAATGTTCATATAATTTCTCCTTAAGCGAGTGTGCCAGTAACGGATTCCACTTCGCGGACGAGTTCGTCGGTTTGAATGAGCTTCGTTAAATTTTCTATATCTTTATGGAAAGTGCGATCTTCTTCAATTGGTCGTACATGTTTTCTCACGAGTGTTATAACTTTTTCTAGGCCTGGGGACGTTTTTAGGGGACGCAAAAATTCTATTCCTTGAGTGTTACAAAGAAGCTCGATCGCAAGTCCATGCTGTACATTTGAAAGAACCTCATGAAGCTTTCTTCCTGAAGTAACTCCCATAGAAACGTGATCCTCTTTATCCGTTGACGTCGGTATGGAGTCTACCGAAGCCGGGTGACAAAGATATTTATTCTCAGAGGCAAGGGCCGCCATGGTGACGTGAGCGATCATAAGCCCAGAATTTAAACCAGAGTTTTTTGTGAGAAATGCTGGAAGATCAGAGAAGTGTGGGTTCATCATTTTCTCCACTCTTCTTTCTGCGATATTACAAATTTCTGATAGCCCCATCGCCAAATAATCCATCGTTAAGGCGAGGGCCTCTCCGTGAAAGTTCCCTCCTGAAATCACATCACCCGTGTCCGCAAAAACAAGAGGATTATCAGTCACTGAGTTTAATTCAATGTTTAAAACCTCTTCTGTATGCCGAAGTGTTTGCCTACAGGCCCCATGGACCTGAGGAATACAACGAAGAGAATAAGGATCTTGAACTTTGCCGTCCTCTTTATGAGAAAGAACAATTTCTGAGCCCTTAATAACTTTTAAAAGATTTTTTGAAACATCCACCTGACCAGGTTGTGGTTTTAATAGTGAAATTCTCTCATCA
>CAMAYW010000029.1 GCA_945862475.1 Bacteriovorax stolpii | reverse complement strand
GTCGGGTGAATTTGAGTGAAGCAAGGATTCGCAAACCCAGCTCCACGCTTATAACATCTCCAAGCTGCAGAAGCATTAGATGCCTTCGCGTTTGTTGAGAGATAGAAAACGTTTCCGTATCCACCAGTGCAAAGAAGAACTGCGTCTGCGGCATATTTTTCTAACTCACCAGTAATGAGATTTCTTACGATAATCCCTCGTGCCTTACCGTTAACGACAACGAGATCCATCATTTCTCGTCGAGAGAACTGCTTGATTTTTCCTTTCGCAACCATCTTCATCATACCAGAGTAGGCGCCGAGAAGAAGTTGTTGACCGGTTTGTCCGCGAGCATAGAAAGTTCGAGAAACTTGAGCTCCACCGAAAGAACGGTTATCAAGATATCCACCGTACTCACGAGCAAACGGAACACCTTGAGAGACCATTTGGTCGATAATATTGTTCGAGACTTGTGCTAAACGGTAAACGTTAGCTTCACGTGCTCTATAGTCTCCACCTTTAATCGTATCGTAGAAGAGGTTTCTTACAGAGTCACCATCGTTGGGATAATTTTTAGCGGCGTTGATACCACCTTGAGCAGCGATTGAGTGTGCTCGTCTCGGTGTATCTTGAATACAGAACGAGAGAACATTGTAACCAAGCTCTGCAAGAGTTGCTGCAGCTGACCCACCCGCAAGACCAGTACCAACAACGATTACTGTGTACTTACGTTTATTGGCCGGATTTACCCGTTTCATTTCAAACTTATGTTTGTCCCATTTCTCAGAAAGTGGTCCACTTGGTATCTTCGGATCTAAATTAAAACTCATATTACACTCCCTTCATGTAGGCCCAAATAGAAATGAAGGCAAAACCTCCACCCACTAAAATGCCATACAGGTAGCTTAAATATTTTACTGATTTGAAATACTTCGGATGATTAAGGCCTAATGATTGGAAGGCCGATGAAAACCCGTGAGACGTATGAAGAGCAGCAGCAATCATAGCAAACACATACCATCCAACATTAAGAATATTACTGAAATATTCCATTGTCGTACGGTAGAGGTCTCTCATTTGAACACCGTCAACAGTTGTGGTGTAGTAAGTTCCAAATTTGAGGCTTTTCAAATGGAGGATAATGAAAACCAAGAGTACTAAACCCGTGTAGGGCATAGAGGCCGACATGATTGTGATTCCTCTACCAGTCCATTTCTTCGTTTGATATTTACCTGAAGACTTTTTATTTTCGAGATTAAGTTTAATCGCTAAATAGAGGTGAAGAAGAAAAATAGCAGTAAGCCCAGCCTCGATAACATAAAGTAGGGCACCAAGGCTCACTAGTTTATGGGCATAAAGATTGAAGGCATCTGGCCCAACCAAAAGTAGAAAGTTTCCTGAAACATGGCCAACAAGAAATCCGCAAAGAAGAAGTCCAGTAATGGCCACGAGGTGCTTTCGACCAATGGAGGATCGACAGTAATGATTAACAGCATTTGTTACCATACGAAACGAGCTCCCTTTAAGTAAAAGAAAATGAAATATATCTATAGAGAATTACATTATAAATGTACCAGATTTAACCAACTTGTCAGGGGTGAAATGACATTTTTCTAAGACTGATTCCTAAGACATATTTGGATAATTATTAGGCAATGGGTCATATCTATTTACCACTGGCCTTAACTACTGAATACAGGTCCAGGCACCTTTTTCTATTGAGTTCATAGCTGACGATCGGTCTTGGGTAGTCGGGTGCAAGTAGAGGGTCGGGTTGATGAATATCTCTAGCATTCAAATGGGCAAGTTCTGGTACCCAGTGACGGATAAATTCTCCCTTGGAATCAAACTTTTCACTCTGCGAGTAGGGATTAAAGATTCGAAAATAGGGTTGAGCGTCACAACCAGAGCTAGAAGACCACTGCCAACCGCCATTATTGGCCGCGAGGTCAAAATCTAAAAGTTTTTCTGCAAAATAAGCTTCCCCTTTACGCCAATCAACCAAAAGTGTTTTACATAAAAAGGACGCCACAACCATTCGAAGTCGATTGTGCATCATCCCAGTTTCGTTAAGGCATCGCATGGCCGCATCCACAATGGGAAACCCCGTGTGGCCAGAACACCAAGCTTTAAAATCGGCTTCAGTGCCAGGAAATTTGATTTGATCATAATCACGCTTAAAGGACTCTTTCACAATGTGAGGAAAAGTATCCAAGATCATTTGGTAAAAATCTCTCCAAATAATCTCTGAGACCCAAGTTTTGGCCCCATCAGATTTTTGAGCAAATCCTTCTCGGATTAAATCCCGAACAGAAATATTTCCGTGTCGTATGTAGGTCGATAGGTTAGAGGTTCCGTCCTTTGCCGGATAATTTCTTTCTTCGCCGTACTCGCTCATTTTTGGACTGAAATCTTTGATCCGTTTTAGCGCTGCTTTCGTTCCTCCTGGAAGGAGAGAGGGTGATTCCTTAAATCCCAATTCTTTGTACCAATCAAAATGGAGAATATTTTTATTATTAGAAATAGGAGCTAAATTTTTGAGTGGACATTGAAATTCGGGGATTATTTTTCCTGAGTTTTCAAATGTCTCAAGCCACTTATTTTTATAGGGAGTAAAAACTTTGTAGATTCCACCTTGATTGGTCAATACTTCGTGCTTCTCAAAAAAAACAGAATCTTTAAACTGTTCAAAATGAATTCCTAGAGACGTTAATTTTTTACCAACTTTAATGTCTCTCTCTTTTGCGTAGGGCTCATAATCTCTGTTACAAAAAATATTTTTGACTTCAAGTTCTTTTGCAAGTGTGGGGATGATCTCAACGGGATCTCCATACCGAATAAGGATGGATGAACCCTTCTTTTGAACTTGAGTTTCAATTTCTTTTAAAGAATCGATGATAAAAGTAAGTCTTTTATCTTCTTTATTTTTTAATTTCCCTAGAATGAGGGAATCAAAAACAAAAACGATGTAAGTCTCCCCATCGGAGAGCGCCTTAGATAGAGCTGCATGATCATGGATTCTTAGGTCTCTTCTTAACCAACATAAATTTTTCATTTGGGGATGTTCTCAAAAAGATGGGCCCCCTTAAAGGGCCCATTTGATTTTGTCTTAGATTTGTATCTTATTGTAGAAAGATGCTTTTTACAATTTGCTCAGGAGAAGGAGCTGCGTCAGGATCAATGTCACCTTTTATAACAAAGATTTCTTTAGGATTACTTTTGTTTCTTAAATAAGAGAGTGTGACTCCGCCTTCCGCATCAATGGTTTGTACGATTGTGATAGCATCAGGATCACTTGCTCCAATTCCCATAACTTCTTGTTGACGTCCATATTTATAGGAAAATTCATCTCGAACTTGTTTGAGTCTTCCCAGATCGACATCCTTATTTGCTCTTCGGGCACCAACGAGTACCCTCGACTTTAAAAGTGCCTGGAGTTCTGGTGCTTTGTGCGCTCCATATTCACCAACGACCATTGCACCCATTGCAAAAGCTTTTCCAACATCACGGTTTTTTGAGGTCGAATACCCATAGCTAATACCGTACATGGGGCCTGTCTCAGAGTGGTCTCTTGCCATCTGAACCAGTCCATCGCCAAAAACGTCGTCGTTGTATTTATCAAAGTCTGCGAGAGCAGCTTTTCTGATGTCTTCAGGAGAGGCGATTCCACTGACTTTACCTAAAACAGCATTGGAAGCATTGTGAGTGGTAAGTTGTTTAAACATTTCCACAATATCATCTTCTGATTTTACTTCATGTTTTGAAGCAAGACCCCTCCAAGTAATATCATCAGAATACCAAGTTTTCATTTTGAAATCGAACAGATCCTTGTCATGAAAACTTGCCTTACCATACAGTAATTTAAAATCATCATCAATAATTCCAAGCTGAACTCTTTCGACACCATTTTTAGCGTGATTATAGTAGATGTTATTTTTTTTGTAGATTTCTTCGATTCGCGTATTAATTTTTTTCCAAGCGAGAGTTGGATTTTTCTTAATTTCTAAAACGAGAGAAGGATTTGCTACCATTTCTCTTTTCAAGACTTCTCGATAAAAACGCGGATCAATATATTCGACCCCATCCATTTCAGTTATTTTTTTACCATCCTTAAGCCCCATTTTTACACCTGGACGCATGTAAGGGGACACAAGCTCCATAGAGTTTTCAATTGGTAGGCCAAATCGTAGACGTTCCGTTAAGTCGTCGATCATGGCATCACTAGCAATAATACCTTCCTTAATAATTTTCTTCCAATCATCAATACTTCTATAAATATCTGCATTGGGATCAATGATTCTTGGAGGAGGGAATCCCTCTTTCATGAGAGCATAAGAGAGGAGTTCTCTTGTACTTCGTCCATTTCCGTTTGAAAGCGGATGAATGGAAACAAGATCTCGTTGTAGCTTTGATAAAAGACTTACATACTGGTCTAGTTTTTCAGGTGTATTAATTTCCCCAATGAGTGTTCTCTCTCTTGTAAACCAGTCCATTAAATCATCAACCATGGCATCAACAAGCTGTTTTGTGAGATTATATCTATTCGCCATGAGTTGAGTATGTTTCGTACTGAGATCCCAGATCTCATTATCGAGTGCGATACCGGCGGGAGACTTTTTGGCGTCTGCACTTAAAGCATCCCATTGGGCCCGTTTTTGTTTTAGAATATTTGGGATATTTTGAAATTCTTCAATTTCCTTAACGAGAGTCTCATGATTTTTACGAATGAGATCAAGTCCAGGCTTTCTAATATCCTCCACGTTCGGATATCTTATTTGTCCATAGAATTTTCCGTCAGTGGTCATACCATGTTCGACCCACGTCAGGTAAGGGTTGGAATCGATTTCTCTTTTTACCAGAATATCAACAGGATGTGATTTAGGAACATTCCCAAACCAGTGGCCATCTCTAATTTTTCCCAATTCGTCACTCGTAACGTCTTCAATCCCTCCCTTCATCATTCTTTTGTGAATTTCAAGAAGAGTCGTTTTTTTAATTTCAGGTTTTGAACTTACAAGATGGGCACGGGTATCTCTAAAATTTTCAAATGCTTCTTTTTCATAAGTTTCAGGAAGAGTGGCCTTTGATAATTTTCTATTTCCCAATAAAATATGATCGAGTTCGTCGATCTGATCACTATAGTCAATAAAGTAAAGGGATTCTAAGTTATCGATAGTTGCATCTGCTGCCGTAGAAGATTTGCTACCAAATAATCCGCGAATCTTAGTTAAAATACCTTGTTGCTCGTCTGGAGTTTTATATTTAATTAAATTCAGGAGCTCTTGTTTTTTTGCCAAAAAGTTAGCATCAACAATATCCTCTGCATAACCACTGAAGACAGTTTCTCCAGGAGTCACAAGTTGTCTAACAGGGGGTCTACCGGCAAGACCAGAGCGAAGAAGTATGTCGGCTTCATCTTTTGAGAAACCACCTTCAAGAAGAATTCTGTATTTTTCCCTTAGCTCTGAAAAAGTATACTCAAAAACACCATTGTCTGGTCCTGTGAGGTGAGCATCTTGTAAGGCCTTCGCCAACTTCGCTTCTTCTTCAGGGCTTTTTGGAGTTCTTTTGAGAACGGTAAGGGCCTCTTTGAATCGCTGCTCATCCTTTAATTTTGCATTATCAATAATTTGTTTGTAAGTAGGTGATTTATCTCCCACTACTTTTATCCGTGCTTCACCCTGAATCACATGGGAGTGATATTTTTTTAGGAGCTCAGATTTGATTGGGCCATCGGCCATAGCTTCTATCTGAAGATAGAGTTCCTTTTCAGCTTCCAGTATCTTTTCAGGCGTTAATTTTTTTGCAAGATCACCATATTGTAATTCCGGGTAGAGATGTTTGATAAGGTCGTCAAATTCAACTTCTTTACCTTCAAGAATTTGTTTTAAAAGCTCTTTTCTTTTTGGACCAATTTTCGTTAAGAGCTCCTCCTCAAGAGAAATTAATGAAGAAGATTTTGATGTCTTAATTTTAGCTTCTTCAATTTTAGCAAGTAGTGCCTCTAGACCTGACTCATGCTTACTAAGTGCGACTGATACCGCTGTAGGTTTTGCTAACTTTGGCGCCCCTAATTTAAAAGCTTTCTCGAAACTTCTTCCACCGGCCTTAAAAGCAAAGGCAGTCATTGGGTTATCGATAGGGTAGATAAGAATTTTTCCGCTCGTTTTTAGTGCTTTTCCAGAGAAGACAAGAATTTTACCTGCACGGGATTCTGCCACATAAACAGCACCTGATTTCAGAGCTTGAGTTAAGGCTCCTATAGATTGTTTTAAAATTTTTCTCGTCGGGGAGAGTAGATACGTTTTGATTGCTTTTAAAGATGCTTGAATGGCGACCTTTGCAGCCTTTAATCCCTTCGACACTTTGAGAACATCATCAACCTTAGTACTTGCACCGATAGCGATCTTAGCAGCTTTAGAGTTTTTTATCGCTTTTAGTCCACTATTTGAGACTTTAAAAAGTTTGGCTATTTTGGCGGCGCCATTGACTCCATGTTTAGCGGCAGTGAAAAGACCACCGGTTAAAAATGCAGGAACAACTTCGGCGATAATCGTACCAGATATGGCACAAAGACCGTTCACCATTGTTTTACAAGGTATGCAATCAAAACTTTCTGTAGGTTTTTGACAAGTACTAAAATGTGGAGTTCCAGACCACTTTTGACAAAATATATCTGTTTTCATCCACTCTTTTAAAGCGGCAACGAGTGCAGAAAACATTTTTTTCATGGTCCCTGGGAAATCATTCACAAGCATGTCGAAAACACCAGGATCTTGAGACGCCTTCGCAAGAGCAAGCTGAGAGGTAGAAGCATGGTCTTCAGCTCCCGAAACCCAGTTCCAGAATTCGTTCATCTTTTGACCAGCTTTTTTTCCGGCCATTTTTAATAGATCCCAAGCTCCTTCAAAAAATGTAATAACTGACTTCAAAAAACCTGCTGCAAGCTGAGTCATGCAACTGTCATCACCAAGGTGGCACCCTTTTGGTTTCGCATTCTCCGGCACAACGAGTTCAGCGAGATATCCACCTACACCTAATGCTGTTGCGGCAAGAACACAACTCATGTCACTTGGACACTTATTTCTAATTTCCTGCTTCTTGGGTTCTGTGCAACTTAAGTTTTGCTCGACTCGATTAAGATTGGCGAGTTGGGAGTTTATACTCAAGGATGAATTTTCAAGCTTACATTCACCTGTATCACACCCAAGTTTTTCATTAAGTCTCGCTTCATGTTTTTGAAGTTCTGACTCAAGCTGATTTATCTCTGTAATGAGTTTCCAGCATGGCTCAGATAAACCATTCTCCATAAAATGAGAATTTAAGTCTGTCGTTTTTAGGCCCTCTGAGGGTAAGCATTGTTTTTTAAACAAATCACCTAAATCCTCAAGGCGATCAATAATTTTTTCAATACATTCACCATTTTCACAATTCGAATCTGATTGCGCCCATGATAAACTTATTGAAGAAAGTGTGGATAAGGATCCTAAGAAAAAAACAAATGCCAGTTTGAGTGCTATAAGCTTTTTCATATTACACTCCACCACAGTCTAAGCTGCTAATAAGGTCATTAAAGTCTTTTTCATGGTTTTCGTTTGAAAGAAGTCTTAAACTTTTTGAAAATAAAATTTTTCCTCGGCATTCTATATAGACAGATTTTTCGTTATAGGTCTTACCTTCATGTTCGTAGCTAAAACCTATCCTATGAATCTTATGACCATTATTGTTTATTGAAACTTCGTATGGTGAGAAACCTAAAGTACTAGCACCCACTTTTTGCGCCCAATTCGTTCTATCTTTTTTATACTTATCTTGAGTCGTAGCGAGAGATTTAATATCGAGTTCGAGATTGGCACCGGTATCAGTGAAAGAAATATTTGATCTTTGTCCATTATTCTGCGGAGAGAAGTAAATGAAGGGCATTCCAAATAGATCTTTTTTGAGCATCCAACCACTTTTTTCCTCAATAAAAATAGAACGAGTGCTTTTTTTGAGCTCGAGCATTTTTGCTTGGGCACTAAATGAAAATGTGGTTAAAATACAAAAGAAGACGAATAAAACCTTCATCATAATAAACTCCTATGAACTTCTAATCGGTTAAGCCCATGCAAGTCTTAGTAAAAAACAGTTTTGCTCAGGAAATAGAATTAAGAGGTGCCCACGAAAGTTTTTGGGATCCGAATGTATTTTACATGGACGATAATTTTTCAATTTCTGAATTGATAAGTTTGAGCGACCCTCTTGGTTTTTCGCCTTTTTATTTTTTAGATCCAAGAATGGCCTTTCTGATCTCACAACTTAACAAGGGTGGAGAACTCTTCGCGCGAGGCTTGGGCCCTATTGGAACTGTGGCGACCATGGGTAAGGTTCAAAAAGTCATGCATACAGAGGACTTTCATAAAGTAGGCAAAGTGATTGAAGAATACCTACCGAAAGGTAATGTCCAAAATCTTTCAAATTACGATCAAGTGATTGTATTTGGAGAGAATGAAGTGGATGAGATTCTTTGGAATAATCTAAGAGTTGGAGGATTTTATTTAATTGGATCGATGGGAGGTTCTATTGTTTACCCAAAAGAAGCTTTTGAAGCATTTGGAAAAGTCTGGCCGATTGGAAGTCCAACAGAGTTTGGTTGGAAATTTCAGGACTCGATATCCGGTCTCAATGAATTTGAATTTACGAAAATTAAAAAATTAAAATGATTACAAATTTAGAATCAAGCCGTTTTGAAGAAATTTTTCAAAAAAGGTTTGGTGTTCTTTTTCTACAAAAGAACTATCTTCTCGAGGTCCCTCTTCTAGTTTTTGAAGAAGAAAGAGTTCTTCATCTGATGTTTCAATGGAAATAATTTGTCCATTTTGATTTTTAAATAAGCAAACAACATGTTGTTTTTCAATAATGTGTATCTCACCTTGATGAGCATTTTCTAACATTTTTTTTATATCAAATTCTAAGCTGAGAAAAAGAGACGTCGGATTAAGAAAAATTCCCTTTTGAGGTGGATTTTCTATTTTCAAATCCTTTAATTCAAATAAAGCTTGTTCAAAATAGGCGAGCTCAAAAAGATAGGGGGGGCAATCTCCCTCGATATGTTTTTGTTGAAGATATTCTGGAAAGCTTAGATCACCATATCCAGTGAGGTATTCCGAAGTAACTGTTTCCCAATTTAGATCAGAAAAGAGCGTGAGGCTTGGAAACATCTGTTCTAATGTACTCATTCCTCACGCTCCCATTAATTCATTACTTCTTTTTTGCGGGCTTTGTTTCATCTTTATGATCAGGATGATGGGCCTTGTGATCATGATCCTTATGGTGAGCATCATCGTGATCATGATCTACTTTATCTGCCTCCACATGAGAGTGTTCTTTATCGTGACCACTTTTCTTTTTTTGCTCTTCGTGATGATTTCCATAAGCTGCTGAAAGCATAAATGTGAAAAGAGCGATGATTGTCATAAGTTTCATTGATATTCTCCTGTTTGAAGTCGACATTGACTTTTCGGTAACAAGACGATCAGATATGAGGAGTTATGACAATTTTTCCTACAGAAAAATACATTGACCTAGAAAATAATCCATACCTTTTAGGTCGGATTACTGTTAATCAAGTGAAAGATGATTTTCATGCTGAAGTCGACATTATTCATCGGGAATCACACAAGATATTTAAGCATGTCGATATTATCTATGGGCAGCCTTCTTTTGAGGAAGCCTTGATAGTTGCCATTCAGAAGCTCCGAACATTTTTAGAGGATTTAGAAAAGTCCTCTGTGCCTTCAAGTAAAGACGGCAAAGATATAAAATCAAACTATCATTAGGTCAATTTTATGGGAACTTTTAAAGTTATAGACATGAATTGTGGTCATTGTGAGAAAACGATCTTAAAAGAATTTTCAAGGCTACATTCCGAGGTAAAGGTAGAGATTGACCTCAAACAAAAAGAAATAAAAGTAGAAAATCTCGTTGATGAAAAAGTGATTTCTCTACTCAAAGATATTGGCTTCACACCTGAAAAAGTGAAATAATAAAGAAAAAGGCTTACTTAAGGATTGAGTGTGCTTCAATTAGAGTTTTTTCCAAGGACGGAATTAAAATCACTTTCAGACTTTCAACGTCTTGAGTCCGTATCTCTTTCTCTGTTAGACCGCACTAGACTTACTGGACATTTAGAGTTTTTCCAAACACCAAAGGCAAATGATGTCATAAGAAGACAGCATTCAAACATGGTGGATAAGATACTTGGTTTTAGAACTAAATACGTAGAAGAGATGCTCGTCGCAGATGCCAGAGGATTTGATCCCGAGGGATCCCATGAAACCTGGGGCCCAAAAATTCATGATGGAGTTCAGACTTGGGTGGGACTTGATATACAAACACTTCAAACACCTTACTCTGAATGCCTAAGAATTCTTCAGCTCTTAAAGATTAAACCCTATCAGCAAGTGATCGATCTTGGTGCAGCATATGGAAGGATGGGAATCGTTATTGGTGGAATGTTTATCAAAAATTCTTTCACGGGTTTTGAGTATGTGAAGGCGAGAGTAGAAGAAGGGAACAGAGTTTTTAAAGAAATGGGATTTAATCGATGCCAGCTCATTCAGCAGGATTTATTTTCCAAAGATTTTGAGCTTCCCGAAGCTGATATCTACTTTATTTATGATTATGGCCAGGTTGATCATATCCATCACACTTTAAATCAAATAGCTAAAATTGCGGTAAAAAGACCCGTTAAGGTTGTAGCAAGAGGTCAGTTTAGTCGTCGTATTATAAGTGATAAACATGAATGGCTAGATCTTAAGTACGAGGGGAAATTAGAGGAGCAATTCTCAATTTATACTGCTTATATCGTGTGACACTTCCAACTTTCACTTCCATCGATTTTAATTTTTTTGTCACTAAAAAGAATACATCTTTTTTTTGCCTGGTGATTAACTGCCAAATAAATAATTTCGCGAGTAAATTGACTCTTCCCTAGATCCCAGCCTGAAAGCGAAAGAAACTCTTTAATATCTTGCATCGATTTCTTCCATGGGAATTTTTGAAAGGTCATTTCTGGATTAGTTTTAAAGCCCGAGTTTAAATTGTAGTCCATCCATTTTGGAAATTCTTTTTCATGATAGACGAAAACTTCTTCGTTTATTGAGACTTTACCTGCATCTTGATGATGAATTTCATTAAAAGTTCTAACAGAGAAACCTGTTGTCGAAATCCTTGCTTTGTCGACGTTGAGATTGGTATCGACATTCTTTGTTGGTAAAAGAGTTTTTGAGTCAAAAAATTGGAGTACTAATTTATCTTTGAACGGTCGATTTTCCTTCAAGAAAAGGACAACAAGGGTCTCTTCGTTGAGTTTATAGCCATGAGATTTACTACAAAGAGGGCTTGTTCCCAAAAAAAGTCTGAAGGTGTCAGACTTGAAGTCACTAAGAGTCATAAGAACGGGTTTTTTATTTGATAAACGATAAAATATTAACTCGCCATAGCCCTTTTCTTTTGGTTCCGTGAATTTTGAACCTCCTCTGATGAGAAGTTCAATTTTATTATCTTTTGGGCCACAGAATACGTTGTCTCTTGGGTAAGATTTTTCAAAAGCATTCTTAGATGCAGATTTGGGAAAAGCTGAAAATGCTAAAAAGAGAATCATTAAATTAAACATAGTGATTATTATAATTTAAGTGAACTTAAATGAAAGGGGAAGAAAGAGGCGGGGATGGCCAAATGGCCAACAGTTCTTGTCTGACTAAAAGGCTAGAGTGCTACCTGATTTCATTAAGAAACTTTTCAAAGAAAAGATTTACCTGACTTTGTTCTTCTAAATGGTAAGCGGCAACACTTTTTTCACTTCCAACTTTTATACAATAAGACTCAACGTCTTTTCTGTCTCTAAGTGCGTAAAACATGTCTTCATCCGTGGTGTCGTCACCTAGGGCAATCACGACTTCTGGTTTCGTTTTGAGATCTTGTAACCATTTTTCAACAAAAAATCCCTTACTTGCATGAATCGATTTTATTTCAATAATTTTTTTTCCTCGAGAAACAACGGCTGGAGTGTTTGCTAGATTTTCTTCTAATTCCAAGAAGAGTTTCGTTGCTAAGAAATCAGAAAAATCTTTGGGAGACTGACGGTAGTGCCATGTAATGGCATGGCCTTTATCCTCAATAAAGCTTCCGGGCGTTCTTTTTGTATAAAGGTCTAAAATTTCGAAGACATTATCTTTCCATCGAAGAGGGCTATTTGAAATATTATTAATCCAGGCATGTTCGTTAGGCACATAGGAATACGCCCCATGGCAGGCAGCTAGTTTGAAGCCAAAATCCTGATCAATAAACTCCTCTTCAAGAAATTCCTTGTCCCTTCCGCTTAAAATAACGAAATCACAGTTTTGATGTTTTTTTAAGAGTTGAAGCAATTCAAGTGTTTTTGATTCTAGTTTTACCTCTTTCGGATGAGAAGCAATAGGTGATAATGTTCCGTCAAAATCGAGAAAAAAAAGAATTTTTTTAT
>CAMAYW010000028.1 GCA_945862475.1 Bacteriovorax stolpii | reverse complement strand
AAATTATGAAAAAATGCTCTCTGACTCCAAAGAAAAGAGAAATGAAACAACAGATTTATTTATTCCACCAGGGCCAAGACTTGGGGATATTGTTATTGATTCAAACAGCATTACAAAAGCCTTCGGCGATAAAATACTTTATGAGGGACTCACTTTTAAACTACCTCCTGGGGGAATTGTTGGGATTATCGGGCCAAACGGTGCGGGTAAGACGACACTTTTCAAAATGATCACCGATCAGCTTCAACCAGACTCAGGGTCATTTAAAGTTGGTGATACGGTAAAACTCTCTTATATTGATCAGTCCCGTGAAATGAATTCTGACTCTACGATCCTTCAAGAAATTTCTGGAGGGCTTGATCTCATTAAGCTAGGTAACCGCGAGGTTAATGCTCGTGCTTATATTTCTCGCTTTAATTTTACGGGTGAAGATCAGAATAAGCGTATTAAGGAACTCTCTGGTGGTGAAAAAAACCGTGTTCACTTAGCAAAAATGCTTAAAGAAGAGGGGAACGTTCTCTTATTGGATGAGCCCACAAACGATCTCGATGTGAATACACTCCAAGCTCTTGAAAGGGCACTTTTAGAGTTTGCAGGATGTGCTGTGGTGATTTCCCATGATCGTTACTTCTTAGATAGAATCTGTACCCATATGCTTGCTTTTGAAGGGGACTCTAAGGTGACTTGGTTTGAAGGAAACTTCCAAGATTACCACGAAGATCTTCGTCGACGTCTTGGTGATAAGGCAGATATCCCTCAACGAATCACTTATAAAAAACTTAAAAGAGACTAAATTCTTTTTCCCTTTCTTTGAGACCTGTTATGGTTTCAAAGAAAGGGGTTCCCTTGTCTGAGCCTAAAATTTTAATGACCTCTTTGACTTTTTTATTTTCCATAAAAATTACATATTCTAAATTGCGACAGACAAGTTCCATGACTTTTTCATAATGAAGGCTTGATTCTCCCGAATAGATAGAAAAAAGAAGCGCCATTCTATTGAGTGCATCCACAGCACTTGAAGCATGGATCGTTCCCATAAGTCCTTTATGTCCCGTATTCATGGCCATGAGAAAGGGAACTACTTCGTGAGATCTCATCTCTCCAAGAATCATTCTCTCTGGACTTAGTCTCAAGGAGTACGAGAGATAGGCCTTAAGAGATGTCTCAAATGTTTTACCCGCAAGAAATCGTGTTTGATTTTTATGAGAAGTCATAATTTCAAAGGTATCCTCAAGAACAATGAGGTGCTCATCGGGATCAATTTCATCGAGAAGAGTTGATAAAAGAGAAGTTTTACCAGAACCGGTGGATCCTGCGACAAGGATATTTTTCTTTCCTTTAATTAAGCTCTGGAGACCATCGGTATTTCCAAATGAAGTTAACGTGTGTGGTTTACTTGAGATGGATCGTAATGACATCTTAGAAATGTTTTTGGGCGAAGTAGAGCCATGTATGAGAGTTATTCGAAACTTTTTTTGAAATAGATCAGCATAGAAACTCACGAAAGGTTCTTGGACATTCCAGTTTTGTTTAAAATGGATCGAGATTATTTCTAGCCAAAGTTGCCATTCCTCATCAGAAAGAGGAACACTCCGATTTGTCTTGGTTCCAGAGGAGGTTAATTGTTGAATTTGAGTAGGCGAATGAAAGATGAACTCTGTTGAGTCCTCTTGAATGAGATTTTCCAGAAATCTCCACTCCGTTAATTTTTGAAAAAAAGATTGAATGTCACAAAGATCCTCTTCATTGCTCAAAACGGGAAGTTCGAGAAAATAAACGTCCCATTTGGGAATAATGCCCTTATTTAAAAATGAAATAAGAATATCTTTCGCTCGTTTTAAGGCGAACTCTTTTGAAATTGGTTTATCGTCTTCTTTAAATAGACTTAACATCACTCAACTGCCTCCAAGATGACATAACCATAAATTTGTTTATATGTTTTCTGATCTGACTTTGATTCAAAGAGATGTTTTAAAATAGGAATATTCGAGATAATCGGAATCCCTTGTCTCGATTTAGAGGTAGTTTGAAAACCAATTTGAAATATTTTTAAAGGCTCTCCAATTTCAAGAAGTGCAGATGATGTTTCTTTACTTCCACTAATTGCCTGATCCACTGGTCTTGAAAATTCAGTTTCGTAATTTAAAAGGATTTTTCCGTAGGATTCAGTGATCTTTGTTTTTATTCTGAGACCAGCAAATTTCCAGTCGATGGGTGCAATCACATTCGCCCCTTGGGCATTGATATTTTGATAGGGGATTTGTGATCCTATTTCAGTTAATTGAGGAGTATTTAAATTCACAATAAGTTCAGGTTCAGCAAGTGTAGAGAGATCCATTTTCGATTGAGTGAGAAATACAAAATTATCATCGACAAGTTTTTTTATCCCAAATTCAAAAAGATCACTTATGGATGCTTTAAGTTTATCAAGCCCCAAATGAATTTCTCTTCCATCCATTTGTTCTAACTGAATGAGTTTTAGTTTTAGTCGGTAATTTTTGTGTTTTAGTCTAGAATCCTGTTGAACGAATGAGACTCTGTAAAAAGTGGCAAGCTGCTTTAACAAGTTGTCGTTCTTTTCTCCCTCATAAAAGCACATAACGTCCATCCAGTCGGTTTGACAGCTTACAAGCGAAAAGCCGTTGGAATAGAGCTTTTTGTAGATTTGGGTAATAATGTGGTTTCTAAGTTTTGGGTTTAATGTAATTTTAAAAAAGACTTGATCCTGAAATTGACCTTTAATTTTTTGGAGATAAAGATAGTCACCAAAGTCAGTTAAGACTCCGGAAGCCGTCATAATGGGCCCTTTAATATCAATATTTAAGTCTAAATTCTTCAGAGCATCGGCGAGCTGAAAGGTTTTAAGGAATTTTTGTTTCGATAAGACATAAAGGCTGTAAGTCTCTTTACCATTTTTGCTCCAAACGACTAGATCAGTGAAGCCAACCCTTTTACCCTTAATGAGGATTTTTCCTGATTTTGATAAGAACTTGTAGGATATGACCTCTGGATTTCCTACTGAGAACTTCTTTAGCCCCTTAATATCGATCTCTTTTTGCTCTCCCTTGGATAAAATAATGTTACCAGGAGATTCTTGTGCCCATAACGCGCAAGGCAATAGAAGGAAGGCTTTGACAAACAAGAGGGCAATCGTTAAATTGAGGGGCTTCAAATTTGAATCTTTTAGAAAATTCCTTGAGGAGATATTTATGGCTTCTAGAACCGCAGTAACAGAAAATCGTCGTAAAGCTAAGCACAGAGCTATGGGTGCAAAAAGAAAGGCTGCTAACCGCAATAAAGGTACAACTCCTAAGTTTGCTGTCCACGAAGGTGGAGCTCCTAAGGCCACTAAAACTGCAGCTCCTAAAGCTGCTGCTCCAAAAGCTGCTAAAAAAGTTGCTAAGAAAGCCGCTACTAAGTAATTCATAAGTCCTCCTACGGGGTCTGGAATACTTTTAGAGAATCATTAATGAATTCACGATCAACGGAGACCACAATTAGGTCTCCGTTGTTTTTTAGGCATAAATCTAATTTTCCCTTCTTTTTAATCACTGAACATTCTTTTGTTTTCTTGAGTGTAATTAACTCACTTGGGACAAAGTATTCATTTTCTAGAATCGTTTTATAGATAACAGCAAGCTCGTGACTATTTTCATGAATAATATTGATCGGATTGGCACCAACTGTTAATGGAAGGAGGAGGCTAATAACGAATTTCATGATGCTGATCCTTTGGTATTGATGCGAATGATAGGTATTTCATATAAGGAAGAATTTCCCAGTTTGAGTTGTTAAAGAGATGGTTCACTTCCTTCTCGTTTACAAGAACGGTTAAGCGGCTTTCTTCGTCTAATAATTGAGAAATAAGTACACCCTGAATCTTGATTCTTTTTTTCCGATTTACGATTAAGATTTTTTTTCCAATTTGAAATGGCGTTAAAAGCTCAGCACGTAATTGAATTTCAACATGGTCTGAGGGTAGCGTCTTTAATTTCTCACTGCCATCTTCAGTATTTGAAAATAGGACAAAAAAGAAAATGTTTGAAAGGATGAGCGAAAAACCTAGCTTGATCCACCAAAGTTTACTCTTGGTATTTTTTTTCAAGAGTATTCCAATCTTTTCTGAAAGCATTTAAATGATCCTTCGTTTTTGTGTGAAAATACTGATTAAGCCAAATAAGACTTAAAAAAAGTGAAGAAGATATAAGTAGACTTAAGGCAAGGTTGATAACGGCTTCACCATTTTCTCCTCTAAAAAGTATTTTATTCTTGGAGAAGAGTCTTCCCAGCCTGTCCCATCTATCCTTAAATCCAAAGTGTATGGGGGGGAATAAAAAATATAATTCCATTTTCCTTTCCTCAGGTTCACAGATTGTGTTTGATCTCTTTTGAAGGAACTCACACTTAATTCAAATGGAGTTATATAGAGCCGTGGTTCTAATTGGCATCCTTTAGCTTTTATCTTTTTTAATGAGTTCAAGTATGAAATGAGACGAATATTCTGAGCATGAATAAGAAAATTTTTTAGTTCTTGGGCGTTTAGCGTAGTTGCAGGAGCTAGGGGCAAGAACATCATGATTAATTTCGCTCTATTGATATTTTTTATGGCCCAGTTCGTTCTTCCTATGAATTTTATAAATAGATTTATTTCTCCTTTTGTTTCTTTTACACACAAAAAGAGTTCAGTTCTTCTTTGGAGTTTTCTATAAGAACTTTTAAGTTCGAGAGATGAAAGTAAAACAATCCCTAAAAGGATGAACATGAGAAGGCTTGTGATCAGGGTTACTTCTCCTTTCTGGTTCATATCTTTCCCTGAATCTCGAGTTCAAAAGGATGCAAAACGAGATCAGTTAATTTATGCCAATAGATAGCCTTTTTATAACGGGTGATTTTTATCTGGCATCGAGAATGAAAAACTGTGTCTGATATTTTTGAAGAATTTAATAAAGCTCTGGTTCTAAGTTCTGTTCCTAAAAGCCAAGCTTCTTGGCGGCAAACAGTGGCCCTATGAAGGGACACTGTTTGAGTGATTGTCAGAATTAATATTGAAAGGCCCATAGAGGCAGTGAGAATGTTCACCTCTTTGAACTCTTAAGATGGATCTCACTAGTGATTTGGGACTTCATATTGTCGATTCTTTTTTGGATGACATCCCCAAACTGCCTAACGGCAACGAGACAACAGATACCCACCAGGCTTGAAATGATGACGTATTCCATGATTCCTTGGCCTTTTTCGTTTTTTGTGATTTTCTTCATGCTTCCTCCCTATGAGGGATTTTTATATTCTGTGAATAGGGGCTTTGCTAAGAAAGTGGCATGTACTGGACTGATTTGTTCGGAATTGAAAAAGTGTAGCGTAAAATGACCTAGGCCATTAAAATAAGGTCATGGAAGAAAATAATAAAGTCGTCATTTTTGAGAAAAAAGAAATAATCCTCGTTTTTATATTTGTGGTGGTTTTGATCATTACAAGTTTTACCCTCGGGATTCGTCTTGGTAAAAAACTTGCCTTCAATGATTCTGGAATCAAAGAAGAAGATGTGAAAACAGTTGAACTTAAATCAACTGATGAAGAGGATGTTGAGGCGACTGTGACCGAAGACTCTAAGCTTACGGATGATGAAAAGCTAAAAAAACTAATGGATGAATCAAAAAATAAACTTTCCGAAGAACTTCAGAAGTTTTCATCTGAACAAAAAGTCCCAGCAACAACGGCAACAAATGAAACTAAATCTGATCCCCCCAAGGTAGATGGAAAATACACCATTCAACTTGGCTCATACAACACTGTTGAGGAAGCGAAACAATTTGCTGAAGGGTTTACTGTGAGAGGCTACAATCCCATTATTAATGAAGTGACGATTGAGGGTAAGGGGACTTGGTATCGTGTTAGTCTTGGAATCTTCAAGACAGTTGATGAAGCAAAGGTTTACGTAAAAGAACAGCAAAGCTTGTTCTCTGGACAAGAGCACGTTATTTCAGAAATTCAATAAGTACTAGTAAAAGACACCCATTTCAAAAGCAAATGAGAACCAGCCAAGGCTGAGGCTTCTATCGCGAGTGTTTTCATTTCCAATTGCTGATCTCGTTACAGACGAAATGTTGTAAGAAAGTTTTCCGCCATAAAAATAATTTTGACCAGATCTTTTATGAATTCCATAATTCGTTGTTAGCCCGTAACCCTGATAACGTTTTTCAATAAATGATTCGTCTAATTGAATGGAATTTAAAAAAACATCAATATTTTCGAAAACATCTTCAGTTGGGTAAAAATCGAGAAGAAGTTTGAAGCGATAACTAGCACCAACACCGACTCCAAGGATCTTATTTTTTTCATAATTTCCTCTCTTAAAACTTCCTTCAGAATTTGGGGTACCACTGGCCGTGGCATTTTGGGTGATTGAGGTGAAGTAGGTTGAGTGTTGAAATAATTGAGCTCCCCACCACATCTGATTGTAGCGAGTTGAGCGCCTCATATAAGTGACTTCACCACCCAGGAGACGATTAAAATGTTCGTAGTCCCCAGAGAGATGTCCCGCAATAGAAAAGCGATTTCTGTCTTCACCAGTATAGCGACGTTGATCTTTAATTCCTAAATCAGTGTTAAAATTATAAATCATGCTCTCATGACGCTGGAATTTTTCCGGTTTTTTTAAAAGAACTTCTTCGGACTCAGGATGAAGCTCCTCTTCGCTAAGTTGAAATGTATTCGCCATGAGTGGAAGAGGCAAAATGAATAGAAGTAGATATTTCATAATTATCTCTGTGCCAATTGTTCAAAGTTTTCGCCCGGAAAATCTTCAAGCCCCATATAATCAGCGAGCTCTAGTTTCTTTAAAAGATGCTCATATTTTACATTTTCTGAGTTAATGTGTGAGTTGACTAAGTTATCCACAGCAAACTTAATATCGGCATAAGTCGCTTTACTACCGATGTAATTATCCAGAACGGAATCATAATTACTTTGAGCGTTTTTATGTTGGAATTCCGCAATTTTTACTTTTTGTTCAAGAAAGCGAAGAGTTTTGTAAATCGTTCTTACCTTCACATCGAGCTGTCTTTTAATGTTAAAGTAATTAATTTCTGAAATTCTTTTATCAAGATAAGTCCGCTGATTATTACGAGAGTTAAAAAAACCACCATCCCCAAAGAGAGTCCACTTCATGTCAATGGCCGCAACAAGTTCGACGTTTTTGTTTCCTGGGGAAGTTTGGTACTGCCAAGACGATCCATTTGGATCAAAACCTGTTCGATAGGAACCTAGATTAAAAGAGAATTTTGGAAGAGGTAAATTTTCCTTGAGAGTCTTCTCATAAGTTCTACTAGCGTTATCGTAGAGAAGTTTAGCATCTCTATAATCAACTGATTGCTCTTCGGTAAGCTTTAGAGCTTCAGGGAGAGTTGCGTTTACGGAAACAAACTTTAATTGCTCAACGGTTGAGTATGATCCTCTCCACTCATCACCAAGAAGATTGGCCAGTTCTTCTTCTTGAAGACTTACATAATAGAGAGATTCTTGGTAATCAGTTTGAGATCGAAGAAATTCAGATCTCGTTTGGTAATATTCTTGTGCTCTAATTTTTCTCAATTGAAGCTTTTCACGAGCAAGACGATGAATAAAAGACGTTTGCCTTAATTGTTCTTGTCTGATTTTTTTGATCTCTTTTGATCTAATTAAATTAAAGTATTGAGTAATGAGACTAAATTTGAGTCTTCTTCTCGCTTCACTTAATTGTTGATTCGCTCTGGATAAAGTTTGAGTATCATTTTGGTATTGAAGATAGTCTCTACCCCAATTGAATAGAGTGTATTCGTCGATAACAAGTCCAAGGCTTCCAGTTGGAGCTTGTTGTGCGCCCATTCCAGGAGTTGAAAGTGATGATTGGTTAAAGCGATCAATCTTGTGATTAGAACTATCTAGTTCGAGTGAAAGTTTTGGAAGCCAAAATTTTTGCCAAACATCAGTTTTAGTGAGCTCAATTTGTTCTTTCTTCTGTTCTCTTATCCTTTGAAAAGGGTTCTTTCTGAAACCTTCTTCTAATATGGATCTAAGATCAATAGGACGACCAGACTTATCTGAATCAGTTGGATCGATGTTATTTCGTCTTTTCCAGCCTCGGTTTTTTTCAGAGGGATCAGGATCGACCGGTCCTCCATCATCTGTAACGATTTTCTCGTCGCTAACAGAGGTTTCTATAGAAGTTAGATCTTCTTCTTGTGCCCAAGAAATTGAAATTCCAATAATGAATAGAATAAGCAGTGCTTTAATCAAAGCAGTTTCTCCCGAAAATAGACTTATCTTTTCAATAAATCATTTATTTAAAAAATAAGTACTCACAATGTGTGCTTGAAAATCTTAGCACTAGAATTTCTGAGAAGTAAAATCAGATTCTAAAGAGATAGACCTGGGCAACCAGAACGGACGATATTTTCTTCCATCGTCTGAATTCTTAGATTTGAGAGGTAAAGTTCGTTTTTTATTTTAACTTGATTTGATTTGAGTCGACCCAATAGGGTTTGTTTGTTCTGAGTTGTACTTTTTAATAACTCTTCATTTCTTTTCAGAAGACCATTAAGGCGTTGCTGGACCTTTATTTTTTCAGCTCTTTCGCTAAAAAGTTCTTTGCATCTAAGACTTTGTACGGGTTGCTTGATGGCATCTTGCAGCAGTGCCTCTTCTTGAGAGAACGTCCCCAAAGGAAGTGCCAAAAGTATGACAGTAAGAATTGATTTCATATTGTTAAGATTATCATGGGAATTGATTAACGCAAAGTTGAATTACTCCCCCAATTGATTGTCTAATGAGTGCAAAAAACGTAGGATGAGGGGTCAATTTAATTAAGGTTATTCCTCCATGTCTTTAGCAGTCATTTTAATTCCAGCTCGCTTTAGTTCCTCCCGATTTCCAGGGAAGCCATTGGCGCTGATTAATGGCGTGTCGATGATTCAAAGAGTTTATACAAACTGTTTAGAATCAGGTTTTCCTGTTTTTGTTGTTACTGATCATGACGGGATTGAAAAACATGTTATTGAATTTGGTGGAAAGGTTATTCGGATTGATGATGATGTCCCTTCAGGTTCTGAACGAATCGCTTTGGCCTATGAGAGATGTCTTAAAAATGAAAACCCAAAGATTGTCATCAATGTTCAGGGTGACGAGCCTCTATTACGTGGACCTATTCTAAAAGAATTAGCGAATTTTCACTTATCGAGCCAGTTTGATATCACAACACTTTTACGAGAAAGGTCAGTCAAGGAAGATGATTTTACAAATTCGAATGTTGTAAAAGCCGTTTATAGTCCTGCTTCGAAACAGTGCTTATATTTTTCCAGGCAATCATTACCTTTTGATAGAGATGGCGGAAGAGATTATTCTTGGTATCAGCACATAGGTGTTTATAGTTATAAGGCAGAAGCCTTATCTCGTTTTGTTAAATTACCCATGGCAAAACTCGAGGATCTTGAAAAATTAGAACAACTAAGAGCACTCGAGAATCAAATGACTTTGGGTGCGATTTTGACAGACCAAAAATTAATTGGTGTAGACGTGCCAGACGATATCAAAAAAGTAGAAGGGGCGCTTCGTGAACAATAATAAGCATAGTAAAAAATATATCTTTATCACTGGTGGAGTGACGAGTTCCCTAGGTAAAGGGTTGGCAGCGGCAAGCCTTGGCTGTCTTTTAGAGCGAAGAGGTATAAAAATAAACATGCTGAAAATGGATCCCTACATCAATGTGGACCCAGGAACAATGAGTCCCATTCAGCACGGTGAGGTTTTTGTTACAGACGATGGAGCAGAAACAGATCTTGATCTAGGTCACTATGAGCGCTTTACGAGCTTACAACTCACTCGAGAGAATAATTTTACTACAGGAAAAGTCTATCTTCAGGTGATTGAAAATGAACGTGAGGGAAAATATTTAGGAAAAACGGTTCAGGTTGTCCCTCATATTACGGATGAAATTAAACGAAGAATCCATCATGCTGCTAAAGACTGTGATCTTCTCATTGGTGAAATCGGCGGGACAGTAGGGGATATTGAATCCCTTCCATTTATGGAGTCAATTAGACAATTTGCACTTGATGTTGGAAAAGAAAACGTTCTCTATATTCATCTTGTTCTTATCCCTTATATTCAAGCGGCTGGAGAATTAAAATCGAAGCCAGCCCAGCATTCAGTGAAAGAGATGCGCTCCATTGGACTTTTTCCTGATGTTATCATTTGTAGGGCAGATCGAGAAATTGATCAGTCTATCGTAGATAAAATTTCACTTTTTTGTAATGTCCCTAAGCAGAACGTTTTTCAATCTATCGATTTGGATCTTATTTATAAAGTTCCGAAAGCCTTTCACGATCAGGGTCTTGATAGAAGAGTCACTGAGCTTCTTGGCATGTGGACGGCAGAACCAAACATGACTGAAATAAATAAAGTTATTTATAATTCTGAGCATCCTATTAAAGAAGTGAATATTGGTATCGTCGGAAAGTACACTGATCTTATTGAGTCATATAAGTCTTTGGATGAGGCGCTTAGGCATGCAGCTATTGAAAATCAAGTGAAACTCAATCGCATCTATATTGATGCAGAAGATTTAGAAAAAGGTGTTAAGACCGATCTTTTAGAAAAAGTAGATGGTATCCTTGTTCCTGGTGGATTTGGTTCTCGAGGAACGGAAGGAAAAATTAAGGCAATTCAATTTGCTCGTGAGAAAAAAATTCCTTTCTTTGGAATTTGTTTGGGTCTTCAGCTTGCCGTGATCGAGTTTGCTAGGCATGTGGTGGGAATAAAAAATGCAACGTCGATGGAATTCACAGACTCAGGTGATTTTGTTGTCCACTATATGGCCGGTCAAACAAAAGATGGAGCGAAGGGCGGCAACATGAGGCTCGGCGCTTATGAATGTGATTTCGTTCCAGGGACTCTTGGTGAACAAATATACCAAACAAATAAAATTACAGAAAGGCATCGTCATCGACTTGAAGTTAACAATGAATACATAAAACAATTAACTGATAAAGGTCTTGTTGTTTCAGGAAAAAATCCAGGACTTAATCTGGTTGAAGTGATTGAATTAAAAAATCACCCTCATTTTATAGCCTGTCAGTATCACCCTGAATTCAAATCAAGGCCTTTTAAACCGCATCCACTATTTGCGACTTTTGTGAAAGCAAGTGGAAAACTCTGAGGATAATTTATGAAAAAGATGGATTTTTACATCGGACCTTGTGTGATAGAAAGCCAAGATCTTGCGAAACAAATTGCTGAAACTCTTTTAAAAGATCTAGAACCATTTAAGAATGAAATCAATCTTCATTTTAAAGGATCTTATGACAAGGCGAATAGATCATCTTTCTCTTCTTACCGTGGTCCAGGTCTAGATGAGGGTTTAAAGATATTAGGAATGATCAACAAACAGTATGGCCTTCCAACTCTCACCGATTTTCATACTCCTGAACAAGCGATGTCCGTGGCCGAAGTCGTAAGTGTCCTTCAAGTTCCTGCCTTTCTTTGTCGTCAGACAGATATGATTTTTGCTGGAGCTGAGGCCTGTAAAAAATATAATCGTGAACTTAAAGTAAAGAAGGGCCAGTTCCTCTCTCCTGAGGAAACGAAAAATATTGTAGATAAAGCTTCTCATTTTCTACCAAAAGAAAAAATACTTCTGACTGAACGTGGTTCCTCTTTTGGCTATAATAATCTTGTGGTTGATATGGCCTCCTTTCAAATTATGAAGTCTTTTGGTGTTCGAGCGATTCACGATGCTACTCATTGCGTGCAACGTCCAGGAGGACTAGGAACTGCGACAGGTGGAAAGAGAGAACAGATCCTTGTACTGGCAAAAGCAGCTGTTGCAGCAGGTGCAGATGGTATCTTTATGGAGTGTCATCCAAATCCTGAAAAGGCACTCTCTGATGCTGCTACGGCACTCCCTTTAAGTTCTGTAAAATCAATAGTGGAAAAACTTCTTAAGATTCGTCGTGCGGTGGAAGAATGAGCCAAAAATTAGTTGCTAAAAAATTTGAATCGAAACTAAAAAAAATCAAAGTGGTTGTTTTTGATTTGGATGGCATTTTAACTGATGCTCACGTTTGGTGGGCGAGTGAAGAAGTGGGCTTTAATCGTACGTTTAATATCTATGACGGATATGGCATGAAAGTACTCATGAAAGCTGGGCTCAAGGTCGGTGTTATCACTGGTGGAAATAGTGTTTCGGTTCAGAAGAGGGTCGATCAACTTGGATTAAATTTTTGTTACGCTGGTAACGAAGACAAGAGAGCTGCCTTTGTTGATGTTTTAAAAAAGTATAATGTGAATGCAGATGAAGTTCTTTACATGGGGGATGAATTATTTGATATACCACTTTTAAAGAAGGCAGGATTTTCGGCCACTGTTCCTAATACCTGTGAAGAGGTTTTGGAGATTGTCGATTACGTGACGAGCAGAGAAAGTGGTAAAGGTTGCGCTCGCGAGGTCATTGACCTTGTTCGAT
>CAMAYW010000027.1 GCA_945862475.1 Bacteriovorax stolpii | reverse complement strand
GGATGAACTCCTTCATTAGATTTTATGCAGTATCGATCGCTGTTCTTTCATCACAACTTTTAGAGCCGTTTGAGCGCAAGAAAGAAGCGCATTTAAGTGCTCCATTGAGAACGGTTCACCTTCCGCTGTCCCTTGGACTTCTACAAATTTTCCACTCGAGGTCATGACAATATTCATATCTGTTCCACAACTTGAGTCTTCTTCATAATTAAGATCTGCTATGACTTCATCATTTTTATTGATCCCAATTGAAATAGCGGCCAATCCGTCTTTAATCGGGTTTTCTTTAATTAGACCCTCACGCATGAGTTTTTTCACGGCCATCTCGAGAGCAATATAAGCCCCAGAAATGGAAGTGGTTCTCGTACCACCGTCAGCAACAATAACGTCACAATCAATTAAAATGGAGCGCTCGCCTAATTTTTGGAGATCAACAATAGATCTTAAAGCGCGTCCGATGAGTCTTTGAATTTCTTGAGTCCTTCCTGAGGCGCCTTTTCTTTCTCGATCAGAACGGGTATGTGTAGAAGAAGGTAGCATGGCATATTCAGCAGTCACCCAACCCTGTCCCTTACCTTTTAAAAATGGTGGTACTGATTCCTGAACAACTGCCGTAATGTGGACCTTGGTATTTCCAAATTCTGCGAGGACTGATCCAGCAGCATAAGGATTAATACCTGCTGTAAATTTAATAGGCCGTGGTGTATCTCTTTTAATTAATGACATGGAAACCTCAGATGATTAAACAAATTCATTTAGATCAATGCCATTCTACACAAGATGTCCTCAAAGAACAATTCAACTCCATAATCTCTCGTGAAACAATTCTCGTTAGTTGTGATAATCAAATTTCAGGTAGAGGTCGCGGTGAAAACAGTTGGAACTGCATGCCAGGAACGCTGTGTTTCTCTTTGAATATTCTCCCACATCCCATCATGAGTTTCACTGCGATTGAACTATCCGTCATTATTTCTGAATACTTTGAATCAAAGAAAAAATCCCTTCTTTTAAAATGGCCAAATGATTTATGGAACAAGGATTTAAAAAAATGTGGAGGGATACTTGTTCAGGGTCATCAGAAAAATTTATTTGCAGGCATTGGACTTAATTTCTTTTCGACTGATCATCAATTTGGTGGAATCTATAATGACTCAAATCCCTTAGACAAAAAGTCTCTTTCATTTGATATCGCCACGTATATTTTCAATCATCGAATCTCAGATTCAGAAAAACTCTCACAACTCTGGACCGAGCGATGCGGTCATATGAATCAATTAGTGACTATACTTGAAGGTGAGGAGACCATCACAGGTCAATTTATTGGAATTGGTCATTATGGTGAAGCACTGATTGAAAACTCTTCCGGCGTGAAGAAAATCTATAACGGAAGCCTAAGGATTATCTAGGGCTGATCGTTTAAAATTTTATGGCTGATTTTAGATAATTCTTGGCGAATTAAATTTTCTGCCAAATCAGGAATGACTTCCCAGGCCACTTTCTCAGTATTTTTTTGAAACATCTGATCCATATATTCTTTGACGTATCTCTTAACCATTTCTTCCATCATCTTTTTCATTTCAGATTGGTCGACAGATGTTGGGGAAGCGACTGGAGACTGAACTTTTTCAATCGATGAAGGAGTACTATCGTTCCAAGAGATGGAGGAACTATCGTCTATCGGTTTAAAAAGAGATTCATCAAAATCATTTAGAGTCGGTTGAAAATTATTTTTAACTTCCTCTATCTTTGAAGAAACTTCTTTTTTCAAATCTTCAAACTCATCTGCTTTCCAAAGATTATCTTGAACTTCATCAAGGATTTGTGCTTCCAGACTCTTTACATCCGTTTCAAAAATCTGACTTGATTCTTGAAGCTCGAGCTCGAGAAGCTCTTCGTTAAAAGTTTCAATTGAGATCACTCTCGAAGTCGTAGATTTAATTAAATCATCAGCAGTACCACCAAGGGATTGAGACTCATCCATGGATTCTTCAATCGTTGGATAATCCAAATCTTCATTTTGGGGAAATTTCGGATCTTCTTTAGCAGCTGCTTGTTTTTGTGTTTTATGTTGATTCAGAGAATGAACTTCAGCTCCGATGACAGGAGGAGCACTCGACATTTTATCTGATGATTTATCACTGTTAATAACTCCGGGGACACTCATCCCCCAACTAGAAACTTCTTTGAAAAGTGGATTTTCCTTTAGCTCATTGACAGGACTTTGAATAATCGCGGGCTCAGGAAGTTTTTGTTCTGTTGAATGGGAGACCGTCCACTGCTCTTCTTCGTTCATCGGTTTATCTGGCGCCGCTTTTTTCTCTTCAGGATATGGAATATCCTCATGAGTGTCCGTATCGACAAGTTGACGACAAATAGCGATGAATTTATTTGAATCAAATGGCTTCACAATTTTTTCAGAGGCGCCACAATTGGTCATGGCCTCTTCATCTACAGAATCAAAGGTTCCGAGAAGTAAAAGAACCTTCGTATTTGGACAGATCGATTTTATTTTTGAAGTAAGTTCATAACCAGAAAATTTTTCAGACAGATTAAAATCAAGAAGGACTAGTTTAGGATCAAGTCCCTTTAATTTATTAAATAAATCAGTTTCTGAAGCAGCATCAGTAATTTCGTAAGGCTGATTGGCCAAGGTTATTTTAATAACCTTTTGGATAGTTACACTATCATCGGCAAGTAAGACTTTGTGATTCATCCCTGAAATTCTCCATTAAGAGCTACAGAAAAATTATAGTAGCCTATTGGGTCATATGGGAATGAAAAAGTTTTAAAACTCGAGAATCATTGCTGTTTGATTATCTGTATTCCCTCTAGAATTTGATAGTTTTAGTAAGCTATTTATCTTTTCATTGGCATCACTCGGAGATCTGTTCATGGAATACAGAAGCTCCTCCTCGGTAATTTGAGAATAGACTCCATCAGTGAGAAGAATAAGCTTATCACCTTCTGAAATTCGAATTTCTCTTAGCTGTTGACCCAGTTCTGGATACATTCCAATAGCATTTAGAGGAGTTGAGCGAAATTTAAAGTCAAATTGATCTTTTGAATGAAACTTCATTGTTTCTTCGGAAATAATTTTAAAAAGCTTCCCTTGCCTGAAGTGATAAGCACAGCAATTTCCAATTCCAACCAGAACGACCAAGCTATCAGCCTTAACTGCGACAATCGCACTCGCTCCTGCTCTCTGATTAACTGGTCTTTCCAAATTACTCTTCAATAAGTTTTGATGAGCATTCATCAATGAGTTCATGATCGCATTTCCCTCAAGAATATTCCGAGGGTTGTAGTATAAAGGCATCGTGGCATTGGGATCGTCCGAGATATGTGTATAAAATGTTTTAATCTCTTGTTTTAATTTATCGACTGCTCTATCGCCAATCCCTGAACCTCCAAAGCCATCTAGAACCATGTAGATTTCATTTTCAAAATCAAAATCATATCCATCTTCATTAACTTGAAGATAGGGACCTTGGTGAGTTTGAGCTGCATACGCCTTAAGTCGCATTTTTACTCCAGATAATTTTTAAGTTTCTCAGAAGCTTTTTTGTAGTATTCACTATCAGTTGGAGAAATTTGCTGAACTTCTAAAAACTTCTCTTTAGCATCTGTAAATAAGCTTAGCGATTCAGCAATAATCGCCTCTCTATAAATTTTTCTTGAACGAGCATCCAACTGAGACTTGATATCATCAGCTTCATTTAAGGCCTCAGTATTTGTGGGCTCAATTTTTAGTATTTCGAGGAAGGCTTCATAGGCAGCCTTATAGTCCTGGCCCTCTTTTAAAGAACGCGCCTTTCCAAGTAGAGGTCCAAGCTCGGATGCCAGCTGATTTTTTGCATCACTAAGCATTTCTGAGGCCTCTTTCACCAGATCTTCATCTGTTCCCTGTATCCTCAAAAACTCTTCAAGCTTAAGAATCGCCCTGTACCATTCTTTTTTGATATAAAATGTTTTACCAGGAGTCAGTGAATCTACCATCTTTTTTCGAGCAGCTTCCTTAGCCGCTTTTTCTAAAGCCTTTCTTTCCTCTTCTTTTTGCCAAGCCTCTAATTCGAGTTTTAATTGAGAGACTTCAATATTTTCAGGATCCTTTTCAGTTATTTGTGAAAAGAAACTCTCGGCCACTTGAACTTGTCTTTCTTTAACGGCCTCTCTTGCTTTAACAAGTAATTCCTCAACAAACTTCTTTGTCTTAATTCTTTCTTCTTCCGCTCTGCGAGCAGCCTCAAGCTCTTGGAGTCTTTTTAGACCAACATTCGTTTGCTCTAAATAGCTTTGAACTTTTTTATACTCAGGATCTATCGCCACAACTTTTTGAAATTCAACTTGAGCTAAATCATAACGACTTTGTTCAAAATAACTTACACCCAATTCATAAGAAACATTACGTGCATTCTCCAACTCTTTGGATAGGATTTTTTTAGGTTTTGCATTTTTATCTATTTGATTATTTTTATCTTTTGAGACTTTTGGTTTTTTCGGAGCTTCCTTCTGTTCTTCTTCGGGAAGAAACAACATTAACACAGCAATGAAAGCAACAGCATAAATGGCTTTTTTTCTTTTGACTGGATCTTTCCAGATCCTTTTTATAATACTTTTCTCGGGTGGTACCTCAGAATCAAAATTAATATCATCGCTTGAAGAGATTTCTTCTTCAATAATCTCTTCCGTTTCGACATACTGACCTGATTCCACTGGCATGAGTCTTTCAGACTCAGTATCAAGTAAGTCGGATCTCACTTCTAAAGTAAAACTTGTTCCACCGATAACAAACTCATCACCAGTTGTTAGCTGAGCTTTATTAATTCTTTCACCATTGAGAATAGTTCCATTGGATGAATTAAGATCTTCAAGACTAACATCAGATAAGGATTTACGGATAACGGCATGAACAGAAGAGACTTCAGGATCATTCAAAACAATTTGGCATTTTTTTGGATCACGGCCAATAAAAACTTCATCCTGATCAATTTGAAATCTATCATAGGGAGCATGCTCTCCAAAAAGGACTAGCTGATAATTGACAAATGCTTTAAAAACTCGAGTGTTTTCACTTTGATCATCACTTGTGGTAGCAACTTCATAGCTCTGATTTTCTTCCGTTGATGAATCACTAAATTCTGAACTGTTAGTTAATTCGTCATTAAATTCTGAAGTTGACTCATCTGAGGAAGAAGTTTCAAATTCATTATTCACTTCCTCTAGATTATCGTCCAATGAATCAAGCGATGAAGCTTCAATAAGTTCCTCATCATCATTCATTTCAACCGATTCAACTTCATCGGTTACTAATTCCTCTTTGAGTTCTAGTTTATTTTCTTTCTCAATCGCTACGATTGTTTTAGGCGGAATCGTCGGAGAGGGAACTTCTTGATAAATCGCTTCTGTCTTTTCTTGATATTCGTTAGTGTTCTTTGTTGGAAGCTCTTCTTGATCATTGAAACCAGAGACGATAATGGAATAAGGACCACATTTAATTTCGTCTCCGTTATGGATTTCCGAATTGGTAATCAATGATCCATCAATTGTTATGACTCCCAATTGCGAAATCTTTTCGCAGTACCATTGAGACTGCTTGTTTTTAAGCACAAAGTGATGCCTTGAGATGATAGGATCATCAATTTTCAGGTGGCAATCGTCAGATCGGCCAACATAAATTTCATACATCTCATTGACATCAGTCGTATCGACTATGATCTCATTTTGAGGATGATGATTTTTTAAGACAATCAGTTTCACCGGTCTTTAGCCCCATTTTTGCTTCAAGTTCATTAATTTGTTTAACTGCATTTTTGTGTCTTGGATCCTCAGGTACAGTATATAGTAATCGAATAATTGCACAGTATGAGATAATTGAGCTTCTATATTTAAGCGACTCTTCATCTCTTTGGGCACTCGCTAGGAAAGATTCAATTTCCTTGTCGAGCTCCTCTTTTGCCTTCCTAAGATAATACTCTGCTTGTGAGTCTCCAGGAGCAATAATTAGGGCAAGATTAAATTCATGAATCGCTCGCAAATAATTTCTCTCCCTTAGCTCCCTCAATCCCCTTTGATAAATGACAGTCAGCTTCTCTTTTAACTGCTTATTTTCATTCGCCTGCCGCTTTTGTATTGCACTTATATATTCATTGTTTGAGTCTTGGTATTGGCCTGAATTCTCGGACCTTTTCTTTCCTTGGGGTTTAGGATTGTCATCAAATAAGAATAATGCCCCAAAAATCATGACGAGTACGATAAGCGGAATCATTCCTTTATTAGGGTTTGCCTTGTCAGAGTTTTCTTCTTGAATAACTTTGTTTTTTGACGTGACTTCAACTTTGGCAAACTTAAAAACCGTTTGCCCCATAATGACTTTATCACCTTCAACTAATTGTTTTTGAGTAATTTTTTTATCATTTACCACGACACCATTTTGAGACCCTAGATCAGTTACAACCCAATTCTCGCCAACTTTGGTGATCTCTCCGTGCTCTCGACTGGACTTTGTATCATTTAATCTAATATCTGCTTTTTCAGAACGGCCGATAATAATTCTGTTACCGAGCAATATATAGGATTCACCTTTATTACCTCCCGTTAGACAAACAAGGCGGTAGTAAAGACCAGCTTCTTTTGGAGATTCAAAATGTTTGAGAACGAGTACGTTCTTTGCCATCAGTCATTTCTCACAAATGTTATATAAAAACCTTTTGCAAACTTATCCTTACCAATCAATGAGGTCACATTAATGGAGATTTGTTTTCCACCAATCTCATAATTCTCTTTCTGATTACAACCTTGATTATTTGCAGACTGATCACATAGATCAATGACTGTTGCTGCAAACCCCTGATCTCTTGCTGTATCCAAGATACTTTGTCCAGACGCGGAATTTTCTCTGAGACCTATTAAATCTTCTGCTTCGGGATTTATTCGTTGAATGATCTTTTCTGAGTTTAGAATCATCACTGGACCCTGGGCGCCTGCAAGAAATTCCTCAAGAGATCTTAGGTATGGACCTTCTTCTTCCATACTCTGCACCTCTCCGGACTCTGCACTTTGGAGCTCTTTAATTCGAGTCAGAACACTATTGATGGTTGATCTTAGAGGATGCAATTCTTTAAACATTGTCTTGGATTCTACTTCTTTTTGTCTTCCACGAAGAACTCGCTCCACTTGATACTTCATTTCCTCTAAGGGTCTTATCGTCATATAGTAAAGAATTCCGAAAAATATAATCGCGACCATTCCTGAAGTCACAAGTGATTCGAGATAGGCTTTGGAATTATTCGCAGCTTCTGTGGCCAAAGAGGTGGGAGCAAATGTGAGAGAGATAATTGCAACAACAACATCTCTACCAAGATTTTTATCATGCGCTTTAATTGCGCGAGCGACCCGAACTTTTGTACCATCTCGAGCAATCACTTCCTGATCCTGATTTTTATCTACTTTAAAGTATCTTAAGGCCTCCACAGCAAATGGCTCGTTAACAATTGTATTGAGCTCTGCCATTGGACGATAAACTCGACCTTCAACATCGTATAATTTATAACTTTCAACACCCTCTGCATCATCCGACTCTAAAAAGCCTGTGTAAATCTGATCTAGATTTTTATCTCTGAGGTAAACATTATTTAATCGATCCACTTCAGCTGCATACTGTTTTGCCCTATGCCCGACTTCTCTTAACAGGAGTCGTCGACTATCAGTTAAAACAGGAACAATTGTTAATGAAATATTAATCGCAATAAAAATAAATAGTAAAAATCCGACAAGGGCAGACCATTCATACTGTTCGTTAAAACTATAAATGATTGGCATGATTTTGTTTTTAAAAATCCAAATGGGCTTGCCTAAGAGACTAGCTGGCATTGGCTCAACTTGATTTAATTCATCATAGCTATCTTCGTCTTGCTCACCACTTTTTAAGATCTTCTTTTTTACAATGACCTTTTTCTCTAAGACATAAACCACTTGAAGAATGAGATTCGGTAGGACGATCTTGTCACCATCTTTAATTGTCATTCTCTTTATGATTTTACCATTTACCATCGTTCCGTTTGAGCTTCCAAGATCCTCAACAAAAGCCGTTTCATCATTAACGGTAACTTTTAAATGTTTTTTTGAAACTCCCTCGACTAGCAAAACAATCGATGCATCAGATCCACGCCCAATGACATTCTCACCTTGTTCGAGTATAAATTCTTTTCCTCTTAATTTTCCACCGACAGCTACCAATTTAAACATTTTCGACCTCTAAAATGTCCCCTTCTTTAATTTCTAGGGGGAATTGTCCTGCGGGTATTTCTAATGTTTTTTTCGAAAGAAAGTAGAACCAGGTATGTCTCCATGGTTTTAAATGACGATAAATTTTTATTATTTTATAAGAACTATCCATAAAAATGACATCTAAGGGAAAATTCATAAAGCATGTGTGAATTGAAATAGCAGGTTCAAAAAGAATTCCTGCCTTATGGGGATTGGCCTGAAACATGTAACCCATGAGGCGACTTATAAAATTATCAGCAATTGAAACATCTCTTACAATGATTTTTCCTTTATAAGTTATGTTCATCATAGTTTTCCTGATAGCATCTTTAAAACCATTGGTGCAAAAATGGCGACAAGAACTGCGGGCAAAATAAAAAAGATCATAGGAATCAAAATCTTTGTTGCCGCCGTTGCCCCTTGTTGTTCCGCTCTCGATGTTCTTTTAACTCTTAATTCACCAGAAAGTTGCTTAAGTAATGGCCCGATCGACGCCCCTACTGAATCGGCAGCAATCAGAGTTGCGCAGAAAGAGTTTATCTCTATAACATTGACTCTCCAGCCCAGCTGACGCAATCCCTCTGCTCTTGATGAACCAATTTTGGTTTCCTTAATCAGAGTTTCAAACTCCTCAACCAATGGGCTCTTTGGAGCTTTTTCTATTACTCGTTGAATAGCTGCCATGAAATCGAGACCAGCTTCGACTGAGAGGGCAAGCATATCAATAATAAATGGCATTGCTCTGATGACGTCATCAGCTCTTTTTTGAATCACTCCACTTAGCCAAATATCTGGATAAAAATAACCAATAACGCCCATGGCAGGTGTAAGAGACAAAGGCCAGTCACTCTCCGTAAAATAACGAACAGCTAAGAATACAAAAGGGCCTCCGATGATCATGAAGAATTTTAAAGCAACAAACTCTTCAGGAGACATTTCTTTTGTTAATCCTGCATTGGCCAATTTTTGGCGGTATTTCGTTTTAAAATTTTGTTTATTTTTCGTACTCTGAACTATGGGTAAAAAATATCTTTTATAAAATGGTCTTGTTACCTTTAAAAAAAGTGCTAGTTCTTTACCCTTGTTTTCATTTTCTGCTTCTTCAAGGGCCTCTTGAGTTTTGTGCTTATCCTGATCTTCAATAAAGACTCTTACAATTAAAAAGATAGAGACAAAAATAAGAAAGAGGGGAGCATACAGAAGTTTTGGACTATCTTGTTTAAATTTTTTATCCTCAACCTCTGCAACTTTATGAACGGTAAATTTTGTTCCCATTGTAGGAACAAGAAAACAATTCGCCTTGGAGCGCTTTGTCTCTTCTTCTGAATTATATTCTTTAGGTTGAGACTTTTCACCATTCTTAGACTTAAGTTCATCAAGCTCTGCTTGGCTTATTTTTTCTAAAATGAGTCCCGATAGTCCTTCTCGATTGAGATAGATCCTATCTGAGAGCCAGTGATCTTTCTGTGGACTAATTGAGAGTGAACTATTCGGAACGAAAACACCGTCTTTTCCAGTGTAAGTGATAGCATCTAAAAAAACTGTACACTCTCTCTGAGGTTTATTAATCACTGAGATCACTCTAAATTTACCGAGCTCCCCTGATGGAGTTTTATAAAAATAAATTGTCTCTGGAGTTAATTTTGATAATGGAATCGGTTTTTCAAGATAAGGTTTATTTTTATTTGCGATACAACTTGGAGTGATGTCTTTGAATTCTTCACCGCATGGAGATTGACCCCAAGCACCTATGCTTAGCAGTAAAATTGCTAAATAACTAAAAACTCTTAAGGTCTTCATAATCCTCAAATTTCTTTGTGAGACTACTTTAAGAGTAACAATAAATCCCTAAGGGTTGGTAATTTCAAGAAAAGGGAAAAAATTGACCTATTCAATAAACACCTTATGAGAGATCAAATTTTGGTGTTGGGAAAAAGAGTCAGGATTTTTTTTGAAGATTCTGAATTAAATGAATCAACTATTTTAGGAATATAAATGGGTGAATATTCCGACAAATGCTCTTTTTTACATTTCTCGATTCGATTTAACTTCTCTAAGACAAGCTCTTTCTTCATTGTTCGCTTTTTAAGCGCCTCTCTTATGGCCAATATTGCCTTCTGGGAAGACTCTAGAGACTTAATGAGAAGCATATCAGCGCCAGCATTTAGCGCCAGAAGTGAAGCCTCTTCCATAGTAAAACGATCAGAAATAGCCTTCATCTCGAGGTCATCGGTAATGGTAATTTTTGTAAACTTCGTTTCGTTTCTTAAAAAATGATAAGCGTTTGAACTGAGAGAGACCGGAAGCTTACTATCTAGTGCATCCACCATCATGTGGGCCATCATCATGAACTCAACTCTTGATTTTGATGCCTTTATAAATGGCACGAGTTCTCTTGTCTTTAACATTTCAAGAGAGGTTTTCACTAATGGTAAATCAAAATGTGAATCCTTGAGAGTGTCTCCATGCCCAGGAAAATGTTTTGCACAGGCCAGAACATTACTAGTCTGAAGTCCTCTGATTGAGGCGCTAATGTATTTTTCAACGGTCTCTGCATCTGATCCAAATGCCCTATCACCAATGACTTTGTTTTCACCATTCGTTAAAATATCACAAACCGGGGAGAAGCTCAGATTTATTCCACATGCACTAAGCTCCTTGGCCATAATTTCATGGGCTTCGTAAACAAGTTTAGGTGAATTAAGCTTAGAAAAATCCATCATTGAAGGAAATTGGGTGAAGTGTTTTTTGAAACGTATAACTCTTCCACCTTCGTGGTCGACGGAAATAAACAAAGGATACTCGTCACGAAGTTTTTGGATCGAATTCACGAGCTCAGCAAGTTGAGCAGGATCTTCATAGTTTTGAGAAAAAAGAATGATTCCACCCAACTTTTCATTCTTAATAAAATCGATTTCTTCTGGAAGTAGTTGAGTCCCTTTAATTCCAGATATTATTAATTGCCCCAAATTATCCACAAAATACCTCACTCATCTTCAGCAATTTCTTGGCCCGGAGGGGCGATCGTTATTCCTTGTGATATCCACGCAACTTTGACTAGATCAAAAGATTTCGTAAATTGATAAAGGATGACCTGATTCTCTATTTCTACAATATACCTTAAAAGATTGTCATATTCGCCATCAAATTTTACGGATGCAGGCGCAAAGAGCTTACTACCTACGGCAGTCAGTAAATCAGCTATGTACGGATAGTTGTCCCAAATGACATAAAAATCCATTTTTCGACCATCAGCATTTTTGGAATTTGAAAGAAGATAATTTCTAAAAAGACACTCTGGGATTTGATTAAAAAAACAAAAATATTTCCCTCTTGGAAAACTAATTTCAGATGTACCGTTCCATTTTTGCTCAGGACTACTTAGTGTCAAAGTCATCATTTTCTTGAAGGGGTTTATACGCATCTGAGAAAAATATTTCTTTCCCTCGATCCAAACAGTGTACTCTGAAGCCTCAGGTCTAATCGTAATAAGTCTTTTGTTTTTGACTTTAATCGAACCTATTCTTGAAAGTAGGACGGACTTTTCTAGAACTTTAGCTCCGCTACCACTTTTATCAATCATTTGATTGCGAGTGACTATTTTTTGATCTAAAAGTTTAGACTCTCTCAATAAACTAAACGTTCCACTCTCATCAACATAGGAATAAGTCGTTTTTCCTAATCGAGGCTCTCCCTGGAGAAGACTTGAACTACATCCCATTAGAAGAATGAGTAGGGACAACACGACGCATTTCACTTTAGAAACTTCTCAAAATCTTTTTTAGCATCAGTTAATCTTAGGAGCGCATTAATTTTTCGTCCCAATCTGTCATCAATGGAGGAAATTAAATTCTCAAAATGTAGTCCGACTTTATACTTCTTCGCACTTCTATCATTAGAAATGTAATTCACAACATAGACAATTTTTGCAGCAGGAATTTGTATCGTCTCATCAGTGAAAATAAGATCCACCTTTTGAAAACTCATTCCTTTATCAAAATAAGCCGCCTCAACTTCACCGATTTCTAGCGCCATTCCAGTAGTAGATAAATCCTGAACCCTAATTTTTACTTTACTCTGATCAACACTTTCATGATCGCCGATAATTTTTAAAAAACTTCTAAATAACCTTGTTTGAGTTCCTCTCGATTTTAAATTAATCACCTTCCCATGGACGGAAGCATTTTCAATGTCAAAGGATGCCCAAACTTGGTGATGAGGAAAAGTCAAAAGTCTAAAGCTAGAGCGACGCTC
>CAMAYW010000026.1 GCA_945862475.1 Bacteriovorax stolpii | reverse complement strand
ATCTGATGAATCTCCAATGAGAGAAAGATAGTCCATGATTTGCTCAGGATAGACACCCATCTTATCTTTCACATCTTCTCTGGAATAAATTTTCTCTTTCATGGTATCGAGCATTTTCACTGGCCCGTCCACAAATTGCATAAGATCCTTATCCCCAGAAGCGATAAGAATTTCATCAAAATCTTTTTTCCACTGCGTGGCGACTGATCCAATAATATCATCTGCCTCATAGCGGGGTGCTTTAATTTCAGGCAGGCCTAAAACTTTTATTAATTCATCAACGATGGCAAATTGCGGAATAAGCTCATCTGGTGGTTCAGACCGATGGGCCTTATAGTCTCCGTAAATCTCCTTTCGAAATGACCCTTCTTTGGTATCTCGGGCGACGAGTATATGGGTGGGCCGATATTTTTGAATCATATTATAGAGCATCGATAAGACACCATAAACCGCATTCACAGGTGTTCCCTCTGGAGTATGGAGAGGTCTAATCGCAAAAAACGCGCGAAAAATAAAATTGGAGACATCAATGATAATTAATTTTTTCATGAGGACCTATTGAAGAGGAACTGGTGGAGTATCAAACCATGAACCTTTAGATTTACGCAAATCTAATCTCGTTCCATCGTTTGCAATGACTGTTGTGTCGGCCATGATATCGCCTAATCGATGTGCAGTATCTCCACGAAATAAAAAATAAACTTCCATCGCTGCAAGAGGCAAAGCAAAAACACCCGCGATGAACCACCCCCAAAAAGGAAAGACAAGAAATCCAAGAGGTAATGTGAAAGGAAGATTTCTGATAAATGATTGCCAGGCCGAACAAGGGCTTCCGTCAATTAACGAAACAACACCAAAACCCATAAAACGCTTACCGATAGACTGTCCGTCATAAAGGGAGTCAGCGACACAAAGATAGATCACACCCAGGATGAGTCCCATAGGGTAATAAAAGATCGCACCTAGAGTAACCAGGCCGATGTCGATACTTTTAGCTATTAGTCGAGACCTTCTTGCCCGGTAAATGGGCCCGGTTAGGAGCAACTTTCTATTCATCGAATTTATTGTAGCCAAAAAAATGCAGGTTGAACGTAATTTCGTTCATTTCCGACTCACACTGTCAGGTGTCTATCTCTATCTACTTGTCCGACGATTCTCAATAAGCTAAAGTAAAGCGTTCCGAGCACAGCGCATAAGGAGACTATATGGCAAATTTAACAAGCGTAACTTCTTCAAACTTTGAACAAGAAGTTATCAAATCAGACAAACCAGTTCTTGTAGACTTTTGGGCCGAGTGGTGTGGACCTTGTAAGGCACTTTCTCCGGTTCTTGATGAAATAGCTACTGAAATGAACGGTAAAGCAAACATCGTAAAAGTTAACGTTGATCAAGCTTCAGATCTTGCTCAAAAATTTGGAATCCGTGGTATTCCAACTTTGATTTTCTTCAAAAATGGTGAGGTAAAATCTACTCTCGTAGGAAATCAACCAAAAGCCGAAATCGTTAAGAACATCAATTCTTTAATTGGTTAATTGCAGGCACGGGCAGAATGAAATCTGCCCGTGAATTTTCTATGAGTTTTATCCGATCCTCTCTCCTTGAAGCACAAACAACTCTTAATAAATTTATTGAGAACGAAGAAAATGTTCAAAAAATCGAACAAGCAATCTCAGTTTTTGTAGATTCATTTAGAAACAAAGGTCGTGTTTTTAGCTGTGGAAACGGCGGCTCAATGTGTGACTCTCTTCATTTTGCTGAGGAATTAACGGGACGCTACCGTAAAGACCGTGCTCCTCTTCCAGCGACAGGTATATCTGAAGCTGGACACATTACTTGTATTGCGAATGATTTTGGTTTTGAACATATTTTTTCTCGCTTCGTAGAGGCTTGGGGACAAAAGGGAGATACTCTCCTCGCGATCTCAACTTCCGGCAATTCTGCCAACGTGATTAAAGCAGTGGAAGTTGCTAAGGCCAAAGGAATGAAAATAGTTGGTCTTTTAGGCAAAGACGGTGGAAAACTTAAATCCATGGTAGATGTTCCCCTGATTATCCCTTGCCCCATCACAGATCGTATTCAAGAAGTACACATCAAGTGCATTCACATTTTCATCGAAGGTATCGAAAGAGAGCTATTCCCGGAAAATTACCTTAACTAATTTTCTTTACTTGCTCATTATTCTCAAACATTACCATAGGGTCGATTTTGCCTCGTTAATTTTCTTTCGCGTGGGCCAATTCAGCTTATAATGAATTATAAACCTTTATTTTTCCATGGAAGGGGAAGTTATTATGGAATTAATCCAATGGTCCGTTCGATTTATTGTTGAGGGCGGAATTTTCATGTACGTGATCTTGGCAGTCTGGGCTTTTGCTCTGGCCGTCGCACTCGAGCGATTCAAAAAATTAACCTATACTTTTGATGTTGATGGACCTTCATTTATGAATGAACTTCAGCGCTACATTCTCTCGAATGATATTCAAGGTGCCATTAGAGTTTGCTCTGGTTCTCAAGCAGCTCTCCCAAAAGTTTTAAAGAGTGGACTTAAGCGTGCCAATCAATCTCCTGAACAAGTTCAAAACGCCATCGATGCGACAGCTCTTGAAGTGATTCCAAAAATTGAACAACGTATTCCCTACCTTCAACTTGCAGCGAACCTCTCGACACTTTTTGGACTACTAGGAACGATTCAGGGTCTTATCCAATCGTTCTCAGCGGTTTCTGCAGCTGACCCAACTCAGAAAGCAGAAGTTCTAGCAAAAGGTATTGCGGTTGCCATGAACACAACTGCTCTTGGTCTACTCGCTGCGATTACCATTATGATGATTCACGCTTTTCTTATGGCGAAATCAGAAAAAATCGTAAACGAGATCGATGAATTTTCAGTAAAGCTCCAAGATCTTCTTGGTACTAAAAAAGCCATCGACGAATAAGGATTAGCTTATGCTAAGAGTTCCTACGAGTCGTAAACGTAAGAAGCCCGATGAAAAATTAAATCTAGTCCCTATTATGGACTCAGTATTCATTTTTATTTTCTTTCTTCTTATGTCAGCTAGCTTTTTAAAGATTTATGAAATCGGTAGTGATGTGCCTATTGTTTCAGATGCTGAACCACCTAAAGATCAAAAAGACCCTCTCGCATTGACTTTAGTGGTAGATGTAAATGAAATCACTCTTTCCCGTGGAATTCCATCACGCCCTATTCAAACTTTTAAAAGACAGGCCGACGGAAGTTATAATTTCGAAGAACTTCACGCTGTTTTAATCAATCTCAAAAAACAATATATCGATGAAGATACGATTATTTTCGAACCTGTCGGTGATCTTACTTACGAAGAAATCGTTAAAATCATGGATGCTGTTCGAATGATCAATAAAACAGATGAAGCAATCTTTAAAACCAATAAAGATGGAATTGATGAAAAGGTCAAAAATCTTTTCAGTAAAATCATCTTTAGTAATTTAATGAGCTAGGTTTATATGGCAAAGAGAGCTTCCCGATTTACTAGACGTAAAAAAGAAACGGTTTTTGATATCGATATTACTTCCCTACTCGATATTTTAACGATTCTTCTCGTCTTCCTATTACAGAGCTACAATTCCTCTGGCGTTGTCATCAATGTTCCAAAAGGTATTGAACTTCCAAGATCTGCCTCAGAGTCACTTAATAGCTTTGGAGTTAATGTCCAGGTTTCTAAAACTCAGATTTGGGTTGATGACACGGAAGTTTTAAATTCGGAGAACGCAGATCAAGGTGAAATGTTTGATGAGGGTGGAAGAAGAATCGTTCCACTTTATAATGAGCTCGTAAAAATTAAAGAAACGATTAAAGCATCTGAAAAACTTTCTCCAGATGCGAAAAAGTTCTCAGGGATTGCAAACCTCGTTGTGGATAAGTCACTTAAGTATAATTATCTTAAAAGAGTGATGTATACGTGTGCTGCCGCAGGATTTAAAGAATTTAAATTTGTCGTAATGACTAATACTGGTAATTAAAAAGGGGCGATTATGATCTGAGCCCTTTAAATCGGACAAGTTAATAAACGAGACTTAATTGAACCCTCGCTTCGGCGGGGGTTTTTCTTTCTAGGCCCCATTGTGGACGCTCATAATTATAATACTCGACGTAGCTATTCAACTTCCTTCTTAGCTCATTCACGCTTCTACAACTTTTATAATCGACCTCATCTTTCATATGTCCAAAAAAACTTTCAATCGGTGCATTGTCCAGACAATTTCCTTTCCTGGACATAGACTGAATAGCATCCGCTTTTCGGATTAAATTTCGGTAGTCTCCACATGTAAAATGGACTCCTTGATCAGAGTGAATCACATACCGAGTTGTCGCTGCTTTTAAAAACGTTTCAACTGTTTCTGTCACTAGCTTAACAGATGGATTTGCTGAGACTGCGTGACCGACAATCTCTCGCGTCAGAGCATTTTTCATTGCAAAAATATATGACTTTTGACCGCCCATTATTTTCATCTCAGTTATGTCGACAAGTATCAGATTTGAATCTTCAAAGTTTCTGTTCACAAGGTTTGGGACCGCCTTGTGCTCTTGCCCTTCAATATTGATCATCCTGAACTTACTCTTTCTTCGTATTCGAGTTACAAGCTTAAAATCCCTTTTGATCCGACGAACTTTTTTTACATTAATCCGTCTTTTAAACTTCCTCTCAAAGAGCATCTTGATAGTGCGATAACCAACCTTCTCTTTCTTAAGCCTAAAGAGCTTCACGACAGCTTTCTCGTCAAGTGACATCTTACGAAAAGGGCGGCCACTCCAATCGTAGTAACCACTCCGAGAGACTTTCGCTAGGAAGCAAAGATGCTTCAATTCCAACTTCATGTTATTTTCGATAGCCTTGGCAATTAATGAGTACGTTTCTTGCTTTCTGGTTTTTCTGCCAAGGCACGGAGCTTTTTTAAAAAGTCATTCTCCGCTTCGAGGTAGGCTATTCTAGCAAGGAGATCTTTTTCATCTTTGAGTTCTAGTCTCTTCGGTCTTCCCGTTGCTCCTTTACCTCGTCGCTCTTGCTCAAGCCCTTTTTCACCGTGCATATCAACGATCTTTCTCCAGCGACTAAGGCATTTTTTAGGATAATCCTTTAGGAAGAGATTTGGATCTACACCAAGCTTAAGAAAAATGTCTGAAGGCCGCAGGCCCTCTGCATGAAGCTCTAAAGCTTTGGTTTTAAACTTGGCTGTGAACTGGACCTGATTAGGTCCTACGGATTGAACCAAGGGATTGGATTTTAATGACCTTCGATCTTTTTCGGAAAACATAAAGACACTCCTTAAAATAAGACTACCCCATTTCTGGGGTAGTCTCGTTTAATTTTGTGTCCGTTTTTTGGGGCTCAGATCAATACGGAGCCTTTTTTATAAGACCCCCGCACCTAAGACCAGTGCATTCATCAGAATAAAACCATTAAACAAACGTTGATAGTTTCTTTCAGAGGTAAAATGAAATACTTTTTTACCTAAAAAATGACGAACGAGAAGAGCAATGACAACTCCAATAAGATGATGAGATTTAATATTCATCCCTTGAAAAAATATAAGATATAAAAACTGTATAGATGCCATCATGGCATAATCCAAACTCACAGAGGCCAGCATTTTATTTTTATCTTGATACAAGCTTGAGGCGACGGGGCCCAAAATTGAGCCGCCCATATTTGATAGACCATGAACGAGACCCATGAAAAATAAAAAGATGGGAATATTTTTTTGAATCAAACATTGAAGCTGATTTCTAAAACTTGAAAAGGATCTAACGATAAAAGTAAAAAGAAGCATGCCTATGACAAAGATCCTGATTTCAAATTTAAGATCAAACTTCGTTGCTAGAAAAATGCCTAAAAGAAGAACAGGTATACAAAAAATCAAAAAAAGTTTTCGATAATTTCGGTTGAGCTCGACACCACGAAAATCTCTAATTTGACTAAGGCTTATACTAATAGAAGCAGGCAGAAGGTACATTAAGACTTCAGAATACTCATAACCAAAAAATAGCAACAACGGAGTCCCAAACAGAAGTAGGCCCACTCCAAAAAGAGACTGCACAACGGATAAAATGAGTATTAAAAAAAAGACTTCCATAACTCGGCGCATAATACCAAGGCGTTCAATAGTATTCAATGAGTTAGGTAGTTCTTACAAATCTCGAAAAGTCCTTGAAATCAGTAGGCACATACCCCACTTTTTACATAAAATAGCCTTAATAAGGAGCATCTCTATGTTTAATTTCCTCGAATCCACTGACCCTGAAGTCGCAGGCTTTATTAAAAAAGAACAAAATCGCCAAGAACTTGGGCTCGAGCTAATTGCTTCAGAGAACTATTGCTCCCAAGCTGTCATGGAGGCCCAAGGGTCATGCCTAACCAATAAATACGCTGAAGGCTATCCCAAGAAGCGCTACTACAATGGTTGTGAATTTGTGGATGAGATCGAAACACTTGCCATTGATCGCTTAAAGAAAATTTTTAATGCTTCATACGCCAACGTCCAGCCTCACTCTGGATCTGGAGCGAATATGGCCGTTTATTTAGCGGTAATGAATCATGGTGATAGTTTTCTTGGAATGGATCTTTCTCAAGGAGGACACTTAACCCACGGTTCTCCAGTGAATTTTTCTGGAAAATTGTTTAAGGCACTTCATTATGGTTTGGACTCAAAAACAGAGATGATTGATTACAACCAAGTTGAAGATCTTGCGAAAAAAGAAAAACCTCGAATGATTATTGCGGGAGCATCGGCTTACCCAAGAATTATTGATTTTGAAAAGTTTAGCTCTATTGCAAAATCTGTTGGAGCTCTTTTCATGGTGGATATGGCCCATATTGCAGGACTAATCGCAGCAGGACTACACCCGACCCCAATGGGTTTTGCTGATGTTGTCACGTCAACAACTCATAAAACATTAAGAGGTCCTCGTGGAGGCATCATTCTTTCCAACAACGAAGAACTTGGGAAAAAATTCAATTCACTTATTTTTCCAGGTATTCAAGGCGGTCCATTAGAACATGTTATTGCAGCAAAAGCTGTGGCCTTTAAAGAGGCACTGACTCCTGAATTTATTTCTTACCAAAAGCAAGTCATCACGAACTCGCAAACTCTTGCGAAAACACTCATGGACCAAGGAATCGAGCTTGTTTCTGGTGGTACTGATAATCACCTTATCTTGGTCAAAACAGATTCAGTAAATATGTCTGGGAAAGAAGCCGGAGAAATTCTTGAGAAAGTGGATATCACTTGTAACAAAAACATGGTTCCAAATGATAAACGTTCTCCATTTGTAACATCAGGAATTAGACTTGGTACTCCTGCAGTAACAACCAGAGGTTTCAAAGAAAATGAAACTAAGATCATGGCCGATTTAATTGTAAAAGCACTTCGAAATTCAACGAATGAAAAGATTCTTCAGGACGTAAAGCAAAGTGTTCATGAACTATGTCTTAAATTTCCCGTTTATAAATAAGGAATACATATGAAATATTTTTTTCTTCTTCTTCTACTCGCCTCATGTACGACTAAAAAAATGGAAACAACTCCTGCTGTCGAAAGTGCCGGTGAAAGTGAAGCAAAACCGGTTAGCCCCTATACTGTTCAACCCTGTTACTGCATGAAAATTTTCAAACCTGTCTGCGCTGGGGGACAAAATTTTGGTAATTCCTGCGAAGCTGAATGCCAAGGACACAAGACTTGGACTGAAGGAAGATGCGGGAAAAGCACTAAAAAATAAGGGGTTATATCATTTCAGCTATTTAGCTTCTCTTCTTGTTTAAAGAATGATAAATAGCCAGGCAATAACCACTAGATGTAGTTTAGGGTCGCATTATGAAATGTCCTTACTGTTCTGCTCCTGACACCAAAGTTTTAGACTCCAGAAACCTTGAAGAAGGTTGCGTGATAAGACGTCGAAGAAAATGCGAATCTTGTCAAAAACGATTCACAACTTTTGAGACCATTGAACTTTCCATGCCAATGGTCATAAAACGAGATGGAAGAAGAGAACCCTACAAACAAGAAAAAATTCTTAAGGGAATAGAAAAAGCTGTTGAAAAAAGACCCATATCGGCTGTTCAAATTGAAAGGGTGATTAACAATATTGAAAAAGCGATTTTAGATATTTCAGATAAAGAGATCCAATCAAAAGAAATTGGTAATCTTGTTATGATGTATCTAAGACATTTGGATCCAGTTGCCTATATTCGATTTGCTGCTGTTTATAGAAAGTTTCAAGACGTTGAAGAATTTGTTAATGAATTAAAACATGATGAATTCAATCAATTTAAAATCAACCCCAATATGAAGGATGATAACCGTGAGTACTAAGAGAGAGGCCAGAGAATTTTGCCTGCAATTTTTATATCACTTTCAATTGCCATCATTTCAAAATGATAAAAAACAAATTGATCAAGAAGAAATTTTTGAAAGAGTTCAAGAGTTTAAACAAACCTTAGATATTGATTTGAAACCTGATGCTCAAGTATTTGTTGCAACGATGGTTAAGGGGATCTTGAAACATCACGTTGAGCTTGAAGAAATCCTTGTTAAGTATTTAAAGAACTGGAAGCTTTCGAGAATATCTAAAATTGAACACACCATTTTCATCATGGCGATCTATGAGCTTAAGTATCATCCTGAAACGCCAGGCAAAGTCGTTATTAATGAGGCCATTGAGCTTGGAAAAAAATATTCGACAAAAGAATCCTCATCTTTTCTTAATGGCATTTTAGATAATATTTTCAAACAAGAACTGAACCGAAATGAGTAATCTGATTAACCATATTACCCCATTAACAAGAGGGATCATTTGGTTCATATCTGAAGAATCTCCATCGAATCAGTATTATGCTGATATTGATTACTTGCTGGATGGACTCCTCACCTCAAATTTCGCCTCTGCTAAAAACTTAACGAGTCGTCTCGTTATAGGTGAAAACTTTGGACGTTCTTTATATGTCATGATTGTTAAAGAAGTTAAGCACCAAGAGATTGATAGTTTTATTTCCTTAATTAAAAAGGATCTTGGCCAAGAAAATGATATCGCAGTTATTGATGAGACAAATACCCTTGAGAAGCTTAAAAAAGAACTCAAGGATATTCAAACTCATCTTAAAGTTCTTTGATTACAAAGAGATCACTCTCGCCTTTTTAAAATCGTGATCGGTCATTATTTTTTCGGTAATATTCCCATCTCTATCAACTGTATACAATTTCCCCGTTTGATCAATAAAGTAGTTCGTCCCCAACTTGAGGATACTAGAAACTTTTAAATTTAGCGGTAGATCCGGAAGCTTCAACTCTCCTCTATCTGTAACAGAATAGAACAAGTTAGAAGAATCAATAAAATAATTCCCACCCTTTTTTATGATGAGACCAACATTGGGGTTCTCTTGCTGAAAAATGTCTCCAGCACTAGAAATCGTAAATACGAATCCTCTTTGGTTCATAAAATAATTTCCACCGAACGATACGATTTCTTTTTTCTTAAACGGTCCGCGATCATATTTTTGTATTTTACCATTTTGAGAAACGGAATAGAGATCAAAGAGTTCCTCGGACTCATTTGGCTGAGTGGTAAAGAATGTTCCACCGAAATTCTTTGCTGCCTTAAACTCTTGGGCCTCACTAACCTTTAACTTTCCCTGTGAATCAATTGAATATGAAAAGCCATCAGAAGAGATGAAATAGTTTATCCCCTTTCCTAAAATATTTTGAGGAATGGATTCATACTTTCTGTAAAGATAGCCATTCTCATCAATCGTAACAAGAATAGTATCTTCTTCGACAAAGTACTGGCCTCCCTTCAATGAGACTCTTTGTGGGTAAGCGTAATGACCAAAATCATAAGCAAAACCTGATCGGTCTGTTGTGAGGATGATACCATTTTCCATTATAAGAAATGACTGGGAGAACGCCTTCGCGCCCAAGACCATAGAGATAACAATTAAAAGAATCTTCATTTTCATAGTCCCCTTTTCTACTTAAGAGGTTGGGGACTATACAAAAGGATTATTTTTTCATCTACTAAAGATTTATTAAGTTTAAAGCCTAAAGAGAAAGAACTTTTACAGTCCTTAAATCGTGCTGGCTCTTTCGCTCGGTTACAATTCCATTTTTATCTACAGTAAATAGGTTTCCGTTCTTATCTAGCATGTAATGTGAGCCCACTTTTTGAATTTCAGAAATCACTAAATTTTTTGGAAGGGATGGAATAATTAAAAGGCCTTCATCAGACACGGTATATAACAATCCATTAGCATCAATAAAAAAGTTTCCTCCCGTTTTGGAAATTGCAGAAACTTTCATATCGGGCTTTGAAAAGATAAAACCCGCCTTAGAAACGGTATATGTTTTACCATCTTTCGTTTGGAAAAAATTCCCACCAGTCAGATTAATATCCGAAGGATTTAACCCATCAAGAGTCATTTTAAAATAATTACCTTTCTCATTAATCGTGTAGATATCGATTTGAGGTTTTCTTTTCTCAGGCTTTACCAGAAAAAAGTTTCCACCAAAAGAAACAGCTTTTTTAAAGACACTTGTGTCCTCATCATATTTAAAATAGAAACCATCTTTATCAATTGTAATGAGCTCTTCATCTGAATTAATAAAATAATTCATCCCTTTACCGTTGATTCCTGATACTTCAAGATCCTTTTCGTAAACAAGTCCCTTACTATCGATTGTAATTAGCTTTTCCTCCTCTACAAAAAATTGCCCACCATTGTGCTTAATTTTGTAAGGAAGATAAAAATGACTAAAGTCATAGAGATAGCCATTGAGATCAATCGTTAAGGTAACGCCGTTATTTAAAACTAGATAGGATTGGCCAAAACTAGATAAAGAGCTGAGTACGAATCCCAAAATTAATAACATTTTCATAGAGACCTCATTAGTAAAAAATTGGGCGGATAATACCCTCATTACAAATAAGAACACCATCTGGTCTAAAAAATTTATATGGAATTAAGTACTTGAAAGGACGAGGCCCCGATAAGGGGGCCTCTCTTTTTTAATATTGAAGGAGGTCTCTCGCTGCAACAAGAATTTTATTCATGTCTGGGAGTGTCGCTCTCTCGAGAATTCTATTAAAGCCTACTGGCGTAAAAGTAGATCCCACTCGTCTCACTGGAGCATCCAGATATTCAAAGGCTTTCTCATTGATAACACCTACAAGTTCTCCGCCAAACCCAGCAAAAACCTTGTCCTCATGTACAACGAGTGCACGGTGGGTTTTCTTCACTGTTGCCACAATAGCATCGTAATCAAGTGGATTGAGGGAGCGTAGATCAAGAACCTCAACTTCATAACCCTCTTTCGAAAGTACTTCGGCGGCCTCAAGAGAAAAATGGACTGTATTTCCGTACGTAATAATTGAAAGATGCTCTCCAACTCTGCGAACTCTTGCTTTACCAAACGGAACTTCAAAATCATCAGGCACCGGGGTCATCGCGTATTTAGCGTTATAAAGTGACTTTGGCTCAAGATAGACCGTTGTCCCTCGGGATCTCATGGATGTTCTTAAAAGCCCAGCAGCATCGTCAGCGAACGCTGGTACAACGACTCTTATCCCTGGAAGTGTACAAAGAGTTCCCTCGATATTCTGAGAGTGATAAAGACCACCACCAATATATCCACCGGAGGCAATACGTACTGTGATATTTGGTGAAAAAGCTCCGTTACTTCTCCAATAATCGTGAGACGTTTCTACCATTTGCTCCATGGCGGGCCAGAAGTAGTCAGCAAATTCTGCTCCCTCAACCACAACTCGGATTTTTTCATCAAAACGAGACATTCCGTTCGCTGTTCCAAGAATAAAATCCTCGGCAATCGGTCCATTAAAGACACGACCTTTTCCAAACTCTTGTTGCATCCCTTTTGTGACGTTAAAAATCCCACCCTTTTCTTTGTTCGCCACATCCTGACCCCAAATATAAGTATCAGGGTTGTGTCGGAACTCAGCTTTAAGAGTTCCGTTGATCGCATCAATAAACTTCTTTGGTTCAGAAGTTTCATTGTGAGTACCATCAGTATATTTTGTAGGGACATAAGGCTCTGGTACTACAAAATCAAAAATAGATTCAGGAGTTGGATTTGGAGCTTTGACTGCTTTCATGTGAGCATCAAGAAGGATGGCCTTCGCTTCCTCTTCAATTTTTTGAATTTCTTTCTCTGTGAAAATTTTGGCTTTTAAGAGTTCATTCTTAAAGTGTGGAAGAGGGTCTTGTGCCTTAGCATCTGCACGCTCTTTTTCATCTCGATACCACTCATGGTTATCAGAATTGGAGTGATTTCCAATTCGAACACACTCAGCATGAACGATCACAGGTTCGTGTTTTTTAAGAGCATGTTCTCTAGCAGTCATCATCGCATTCATAGAATCGAAAACATCTTTGCCATCACACTTAATAATTTTTAAATTTTTAAAACCTGAAAAGTTATCTGCAACATGTTCATTTGCAGTTTGATCAGCTTTAGGAACAGAAATTCCATAGCCGTTATCCTGAAAAACAAAAACACACGGGAGAAGTTCTTTATCTGCTCCAGTGATGGCTTCATAACAGTAACCTTCTGAAACAGAAGATTCACCTTGAGAC
>CAMAYW010000025.1 GCA_945862475.1 Bacteriovorax stolpii | reverse complement strand
TTACCCTGTTATTTTCTTACGGCCATGGAAAATCAAATTGTTGACTAGACCTCTCTGATTGTCATCCTTGGGCTTTTTTGAAAATATGGTCACACACACAAGTATTGAGATAAGTTTTGCATTTATTCGAGGAGACACACTAGATGACGCACCATCATTTTCATGGATCGATCGAAGTCGTTTGTGGCCCGATGTTTTCTGGGAAAACATCTGAGCTAATTAGAAGAGTTGAGCGCGCTCAAATAGCAAAGCAAAGAGTACAGATTTTTAAACCTGCTATCGATATTCGTTACGATAAAGAGGGTGTTGTTTCTCACACCTCTCGTTCTGTGAAGGCTGAGCCGGTAGAAAATGCTGTTGATATTCTCATTCGTCTCAAAGATTCAACTCGAGTTGTAGCGATTGATGAGGTTCAATTTTTTGATGAGGCCATCACGACTGTTGTCGTGAAGCTAGCAGCAAGAGGATATAGAGTCATTTGTGCTGGTTTGGATCTTGATTATAGAGCGCAGCCATTTGGTCCAATGCCAACACTTTTAGCTGTTGCGGACGAAGTCATGAAAATTCACGCCATCTGTACAGTTTGTGGTGCCCAGGCAACAAGGACTCAGCGTTTAACTAAATCAAAAGCTCAAGTTCTTCTAGGTGAAACGGATGCTTATGAAGCGCGTTGTAGGGGTCACTACCAATATGATGATGCCGAAGAGCAAGCTCTTCTTCCATTAGAAGAGGAGATTAAGCCTCTCGCCGGTCAACTTTCTAATTAAGAGACAAAAACTTCCGGGCCATGCTAGAATTTTTCCTCACGGAGAACAGGCATGGCCAAAGATTTCCAACATCAACGTTTGATTTTTAAGCCTAGTGAAATAGATCATCATTATGGAAAGAATATTCATATTCTTTCTTCTTCCTTGATGATCAGTTTACTCGCAAAACTCGGGTCTCCATCGACGAAGCAGCCTGAGATCAATCAATTAATTGAAATTCTTTATAATCATTTATTTGATTACTCGATCAACACACTTTTTCCTAAAAAGTTAGCGAAGGTTGATACGAGGATGAAAAGTTCTCACCAAGAGGGAAGTTATGAGGGTGAAATTATTGATTCAGAAGTTCCATGCGTAACTGTCGATCTCGCTCGTGCTGGAACTTACCCTTCGCATCTTTGTTATGAGAAATTAAATATTCTCATGAACCCCGATAAAGTTAGGCAGGACCACTTTTATGTCGCAAGACTTGTTGATGAGAAAGGACAAGTTGTGGGGGTTAATGTCTCAGGATCTAAAATTGGTGGAGGTATTGAAGGGGCGATCGTCGTATTCCCTGATCCTATGGGGGCCACGGGAGGAACGATGGTCGAAGTTGTGGATCACTACAAATCAAAAGTTGGTGGTCGTCCTCTGATTTTAATCGCTCTTCATCTCATCGTGACTCCAGAATACATAAAGAGAGTGACGACTGAGTGTCCAGACCTTAACGTCTTTGCGTTAAGGCTCGACCGGGGACTATCAAGTTTAAAAGTTTTAGATGAGGTTCCTGGAAAACTTTGGGACCAAGAAATTGGCTTAAATAATCATCAATATATTATCCCTGGAGCAGGTGGTTTAGGAGAAATCCTAAATAACTCCTACTGCTAGGAAGAGGAAAAAATGGAATTATACACGCCCGAAGCATTAATTACTGAGGATGAGATTTCTCTAAGAATTGAATCCCTTGGAAATGCGATCACAAAAGATTTTGAAAATGAAGACCTTGTTGTTATTTGTGTTCTGAAGGGTTCTTTCATGTTTTGTTCTGATCTCATTAAAAGAATTAATCGTCCCCTTAAATTAGAGTTTATCTCTCTTTCTAGTTATGGTGATTCCACGAATAGTTCAGGGAATGTTCGTCTTGAAATGGATATTACTGCAAATATTGAAGGAAAGAATGTTCTTATCGTTGAAGATATTGTGGACACGGGGCTAACAATTAAAACTCTCTTAGAGCTTTTGTCAGTGAGAAAACCTAAGAAAATCAAATTGGCTTCGTTACTATTTAAACCCTCAAAGTTAAAGCACAAGGTGAACATTGATTACCTTGGTTTTGAAATTGAAGATAAGTTTGTTATTGGTTATGGACTAGATTATGCCGGCCGCTATCGTGAACTACCATACATAGGAATGTTGAATGCAGGTAACTAATACTGGAAGTGTCAGAGTTGATCTTGTTGGTGGAACTCTTGATATCGAACCCATTAATCTTATTATCAAAAACGTTGTCACTCTCAATGTTGCGACTGGTTTAAAAGCTTCAGTTAAATTAACAAAGACTGCTTTTGATGGAGTCGAAATCCATTCGGCCGATTATCAAAAAGATTATAAATATACGTCTGCTGAACTAACTGAAGACCGAGTTGTTTATTCAAAAGATTTTGCCGAAATGAGTTTTGTACTTCAGATCCTAAGACTATTTGGGATCAACTCACATATTAAGCTGGAACTTTCCTCTGGGGCGCCAGCTGGGTCTGGTCTTGGTGGGTCCTCGGCCATGGGAGTGACTCTTTATCGTGCTCTATGTAATTTTACTGGCCATAATTATGATCGGCACACGGCCGTTTTAAGAGTGAAGGCTGTTGAGAGTAGAATCCTCAACCAAGGGATGGCAGGATACCAAGATTATTTTCCTGCACTCACAGGTGGAATTTTGGCGATTAAGGGCATTGAGGGTGAAATTAAAGTCGAACAACTTTATACGGATGAGCTCAAAGAATTTTTAGAGAAACATCTTACTCTTATTTCTTCAGGACAATCTCGTCAGTCTGGGATTAACAATTGGGAAGTTTATAAGGCATTTTTTGATAAAAAACCTGAAGTCGTTCAAGGTCTTACGGCCATTGCAGATATTTCACATCAGACTTATGAGGCCCTTAAGACGAAGCAGTGGGATAAGGTCCTTGGTCTTATTGCTCTAGAAGGCCTTGAGCGAGAAAAGTTATTTCCTGGAATAACCACAGATAAGATTCGACAGTTTACTTCGGAACTAAAAAAAGATGGAAATGTGTTGGGTCTAAAGATGTGTGGTGCTGGTGGTGGAGGTTGTTTTATTCTCGTTCACAAAGGCATAGATCGTGCCGTGATTGAGGGTAAAGTTAAGGCACACGGAATGAGCATATTACCATTTGTAGTCGAAGCTCCTCTCTAAACAAGGACTGGATTGGTGAACTCTATTCAAAATGTTGCGGGGATGAGCCTAGGTGGAGGCAGAAGAGAAAATTTTTTCTTTTCTCTTTTAGAGTATTACCCTGATAAAAAACGCTGGTTTTTAAAATCTCTTCACCAAGTAAAAGATGAAGAGATTAGAGATAGGGATGAGATAATTACGAGCTGGGTAGAAACCTACGGACTCAAACAGCTTGTGGTTGATTTTCCGTTAAGCCGTCCACCCTGCGAAGAATCCTGCCTTCCCAATTGTAAAAGCTCTAAAGAATGTCCTCGATCCTCAGTCGTTGCTGTACGAAATGAAATGGATAGACTTTTAAAAGAAGATGCTCATTTCCATCAATCCAATCCAAAAAAGTACGAGCAGGAAAGGGTGTCATCCCAAGAAGTCGATTATTCGAAAAATCTTCTTAAAAAAAATACTGATGAGCATATGCTTTCTCGATCTTTTAAAAGAAAACTTCGAAAGGGGTTTACTCCGTACTGGCATCGTCCGATTGATTTTTGGGTTTGGAAAAATTATTATGACCAGTTACTTGAGGTTTTTAAAATTTCCTACGAGTCGTTCGGAAATGTTTCTGTTATGCTTCTTGCCCGCCTGAATTATCTTCTGAGGCATCTACCTAAAGATCTAACGATGTATGAATCGAACACAAATATTTGTTTGATTGAGCTTTATCGTGCCCGAGTTGTGAGTAAGTCTCTTCTCCTTCAATTATTCGATTTGGATCTCGCTAGTTTAGCAAGAGAGCAAATTGTAAAAAACATCGAAAGGCAGATGGAGATTTTTATTTATGATAATGATCTAGAGACAATTATTAAAAACACTCAAGCCTTTGAGTCATTTTTATTATCCGTTGTAGGACAAAAAATGCTTATGAATGGCCTTCGTGAGATTCCTATCTGGGGTAATAGCGATGGAGGAAATTTTATTGTTCCCTCTTTTCATGTGCAGGGATAACGCCCGTGGTGGCACTTTTAAGCACCTTCACACCTAAATACAAATAGAGATAAATAAAAATAGTCATGATGTTATATAAAAACCATGATGTTCCTAGGATCGGTCCTTCTATAAGAAAAAGGACCGCCAAGAGAGAATTTGTTACGGTGTAGAACAAAACATACCCTTGTGCCCACAATTTTTTGCGAAGATAGAAAAAATAAAAAAAGAGGTTGTTCGCAAAGACAACAAATAGGAAAAAAAAGAATCCATTATCAATTACTTGTTTCACTTCTTGGATGGATTCTTGGCTAAGTTGTCTAAAATCCAAGCCCTGAGTTGAAGCGACTTTTTCGACATAAAGGATGGAGAGATTTTTGTGTACCCAATAAAGACGCAGGTAATAGGAATTAATAAGGTCTAGGACAATCAACCCCACCACGGCCAAAATGACAAAGTATTTTGGGTTGTGGCCCGAAAAGTGTTTTTTAATTTTTTCCATCATAATTGTAAATTTTATCCCAAGTTTTCCGCTATGTGAATTATAGTGAGTATATGGAAGAATATCTCCGTCAGTCCCAAGTCTTTCAAAAACGCTTAGGTATTTCACCGCTACCTAAAAGAGAGGCCAGGTACTTATTCTTTAGAATGGCATGCCCCCTTATGCAAGGGAAGGTTGCGAGGTTTGTTGATCTCTTAAAGGTTCCTGTGACTTTTATCCACGGAAATCCTCATATTGATAATTACGTGAAGACTTTTCGTGGATCAGCGATGCTCGATTTTGATCGATCAAGAATGGGCCCTTATTGCTGGGATATCATAAGATTTTTGAGTTCTCTTTCTCTAAGAAGACAAGATCCTGATGGTTTTCTCGATAGAAAAGTGATTGAGTACTTTTTAGATGCTTACATCGTTCATTTTTTGAATCCAGAGATTCCGTCTAAGCAGCTCAAGATGCTAAAGAGTGTAGAACCAGAAAAGTGGCAAATGACGACTAAGGATTATCTTCGATCAAACAAGCGCTGGGCGAAAAAAATGCGCGAAAATGCCATTCCAGTAAAGTCTGATACGGTAACCCTACTTTTAAAAAAATTCCTTGAGTCTCGAAATGAACTGAGTTTACTCAATGACTATCAAATTAGTGAAGTAGGGCTAACTCCTGGAAGCCTTGGAAAAAAACACTTTATTTATTCTCTGAATCCAAAAAATCCAGACTCCCATATGGATTCGATCATTTTGGACATCAAAGAAGTCTATGAAGAAAAAAATAATAAATTCTTCTTTAATCCCTCTCATCATCATGGGGAGAGAATGATTCTTGCTAGTAAAGTTTTTGCTGATGGTATGGAGGAGAAATTAGGATTTTGTACTCACCAAAATAAACAATATTGGGGAAGGCAAATTCCAAGTTTTGCGGTTAAGGTTAAAAAATTTCTTGATAAAGAAGAGCAGTGTGACTTCGCTTATTCAGTTGGCTCTGAGCTTGGTAAGGGTCATCGAAAGGGTCTTCGTGATGCTAAAAATCCAGAACTCATAGAGAAGGATTTGCTACTTAATTTTGATAAGTATTACAAGGTCAGTAAACTTCTTACCTATGAGCTTAATTTAGCTTTTGAAGCGACCATCAGAAAGATCAAGCTCTATGAAGCTTATCGAGGCTGGTAATGCTCCCGATGATTCTTATTTTTTTTCTCGTTACCTTGGGTGCACTTCTCACGAGTTTAACTGGTTTAGGTGGGGGAACGCTTATTTTAGCAGGCCTACTTCTTTTCTTTCCTCCGGAGATTTCGATTCCTCTTCATAGTTTTACTCAATTTTCTGCCAATGGTTTAAGGACAGGATTATTTTTTAGTCATGTAAATTGGAGAGTGGTCTTTGCCTATGGATTACTCATGCTTCCTTCAACTTGGCTTGCGGCCAAAATGTTTCATCTCATTAACCCGAGTGTTTTAAAATTAATTGTCGGATTTTTTATTTTGGCCTCTATTATTCCTTGGAAAATTAAACCAACTGAGGAGCCGGAAAAAAAAACATTTGTGCTGTTAGGGGCACTATCTGGCTTTATGGGAGTTTTTGTTGGTGCGATCGGACCTGCAGTCGTTCCCTTTTTTAATCGTCTAAAATTAAGTCGAGATGGTATTTTATCCACGAAGAGTGCAGGGCAAATGGTTCTTCAGTTATCTAAAATTATTGCCTTCTCTGGAGCCGCGGGAGTGAACTTCCTAGAGATGAAAAATCATGTTGGGGTACTTGTTTGTGGAACTCTTCTGGGAGTTTTGATCTCTATACCGATTGGAAAAAAAATCTCAGATCATAAATTTAATCTAGTCGTTAATGCACTTTTGGCCTTGATATCAATTAAGGTTCTTTTCGAGGGGATGTCGGAACTTTTTTTTAGTGCATAAAAAGACGATTCTCTGGATATTCCCAAAGATACTGTCCTTCCTCACCGGGAATTCGAACTTTGCATAAAGAGACGGGAATGGCACCCAGTCGTCTCACTTTATCTGACCATGTTTGGAGAGATAAGTTGATCTTCTCTTGTATTGCAATCGCTTTATCTGAATTCGTTTTATGAAAAGAGAGTTGAGAGTTGAGGACATTTAAATCCCTCTTTGTTTTAGCAGAAATGTGCATTAACAAAGGCACAAGCTCCAGGGCCTCTTCGTTTGAAAAAGTTTTCGTTTGATTCAAAGGATAGATACTTCTCACGTTTTCGAAAGTTGGTTCCATTATTCGAATTGTCCTTGTCTTATTTTTCGCTCGACGTCTCTTTTAGCAGTTGTGTCACGCTTATCATAGAGTTTTTTACCTTTGGCCAACGCGATTTCACATTTTACGAGGCTATCTTTGAAATAAAGAGCGAGAGGAATAACCGTAAATCCTTTCGTTGCCATTTTTTTCTCGATCTGATGAATTTCTTCACGTTTTAACAATAACTTACGTTTTCTCGTTTCAGGGTGATTGTTTATATTCCCAAATTCATAATGAGGAATTGTTGAGTTTTGGAGCCATGCCTCTCCATTAGAGTCGAAGGTAACAAAGGCCTCATTAATCATGCCTTTTCCGAGTCTTAGGGATTTCACTTCTGTACCCTGTAACGCAATGCCGCATTCGTATTTGTCTTCAATAAAGAAGTCATGTCCTGCACGTTGGTTTTTACAGATGATTTTGATTCCCATAAGTCCCGACAATATATCACTTTGACTAAAAAGAGGACTCAGAATTCATTTAACTTCTGAATAATTTCAAAACTTGTGTGTAACTTAAGGCTTCGGCCCTAACTTTTGGATCGATTTTTGCCAAGGCCAATTTTCTTAATGATTCGTCCTGGCCCCAATGACTTTTTAGAATTCCGCCAAGTTGTTTTCTTTTTTGTGAAAAAATGAGTCGCAGATATTTTTCAAAAGAATCAATTTCTTCAAGTGATACTTCTGGATTGTCTTTTCTCTTAAATCCTAAAACTTGTGAGTCAACTTTAGGTGGTGGAACGAAGGCCCCGGGAGGAGCATAGACGACATGTTTTAATTCAAACTGCGATAATGTAAGTGCATGCAAAGACCCCATAGCGTTTCGAGGGTCGTTGGGAAGAATCTTTTGAGCAACTTCCTTCTGATACATGAGAGTCATGTGCTTAATCTCAGGAATCCTAAGAAACGAAGTGGTTAACGGAACACTGACGTTATAGGGAAGATTTGAAACAAGCCAGATGGATTTAAATTTATTTTCATCAAGAAACATCTTCCAGTCAAAAAGAAGAGCATCTTGCCGAAAAATTCTCTCCCTTCCAACAACTGGTGATAGTAACTCTACAAACCGCTCATCCATCTCTATTACATAGAGGGGTAGTTTATAGTTCGCTAAATGAGGGGTTAGCACTGCCGGACCTGGTCCGATTTCAACAATCGCATCCACTCCAGCTGGAAGAGGGGAGGTGATTTTACTTATAACATTTGGACTATTTAAGAAATGTTGACCAAAACTTTTATTTGCTTCTGGAAATTTATGGGCCATTTAGCTTTTCTCCACGAAACGAGATTGTGCGTCGATGGAGAGGCAATGTGGGAAATCAATCCGAAGCTCTGGAACTTTTGATGCCCAGTTTGCAATCATTCCAGCATTGTCAGTACAAAATTGAGGTGCAACAAAATGCACATTCCGAAAATTTTCTTGCATCACTGTTCTTAAACGTGAATTACAAGCGACTCCTCCCCCTATAACGATAGGTTGATGAAATGTCTTCGAATTAAGGTTTAAAACTTTTTCAATGATTTCATTTGTTTTGATTTTTAGTGTTTGAACAATGGCTTCCTGATATGAAGCGGCTAGATTTGATAGTTCAGTTTTGATCTCATCCTCATTCATTTTGTTAAGCTTCACGCGAAGAGCTGTTTTAAGCCCAGAGTAACTCATTTTTCCTGGTCGATCTCTAAGATAGGAGATTGGAAAATCAAATTTTTTACGATCTCCATTTTTAGAAAGATCATCAATCATTTTGCCTGCAGGGTAACCGACGCCTAAAAGTTTTCCACCTTTATCGAACGCTTCTCCAGCGGCATCATCTAGAGTTGTACCCAACACTTCCATTTCATTCGGCCCCTTGACCCACATGAAGGCCGTATGTCCACCTGAGACAAGAAGTCCCAAATAGGGGTAGGAAACTTCCTCGGTTAAATGAATGGCCTCTAGGTGAGCATAAAGATGATTGACAGGAGTAATAGGTAGTTCATTTATGAGGGCAAAAGTTTTCGCAAGATTTATTCCTGTCAAAAGAGATCCAACAAGGCCTGGATGAGTTGTCACCGCAACTTCTGTTACTTCACTTGGTCGAATTCCAGCTTCTTTAAAACAAATATCAAGTAAAGGTGGAATTGCTTTAACGTGAGATCTTGCTGCTAGCTCTGGTACGACCCCTCCCCATTTGGCGAGTAGGAAATCCTGGTTGTAGCTATTAAGAGAGAGAATTTTTGTTGTTTCTGTTACTTCAAGAATACAAAGAGACGTATCATCGCAACTCGTTTCAACTCCAAGAATAATTCTCTTTTTAGTATTAGAGTTCGTGTTTAGCCTCATTTGCCTCTTTGGTGCCTTTGTAATCTTCTAGCACTTTTTGAAAAGCTTCTTTCGCTTCGTCCTTTTTTCCTAACTTATTTAAAGATCTACCAATAAAGAGTAAGGAGCTTGCTGCGAGAGTTGCCTTTGGATACTTGGTATAAATCTTACTGAAGTACACGAGAGCTTTTTCAGGGTTCCCTGTGAAATATTCAACTTTGCCTAAACCATGAAGAACTTTATTTTTATCACCTGGTGAAAGCTCCTCATGATCGATTAATCCTTCAAGCTCTCTTCTGGCATCTTCAAACTTGTTTTGTTTTACATGTTTAAGACCAATCTCTAGATTTTCTTTAACGCTTTTTTTTTTGCTAGTTTTTTGAGCTGTGCCATCTTTAACGGAGGCCAGGCTAGATGTCACTTTTTCAATAAATGATCTTTGTTCTTTTAACTCAGTTTGAATACTCGCCATCTGAGAAGACTGGGACTCTTGCTGCGTTTTTAGTAGGCTTAGATTTTCGTTCATCTTTTGAACTTGATCGGGATTTAATTGTCCCTGACGGTGTTCAAGTTCCTCTAGTCGGCCATTCATTTTATTAATCTGAGTCTGAAGGTCTTTCATTTGTGACACAATATTTGCCATCAAGCCTTGGGTATCACCCATCTGTTCAGACATTGTTTCAAATTTCTTTTCACGCTGAACTTGCTCTGCTGTTTTAAGACAGGCAGTTGAGAGTATAAGGATAAAAATAGATGGGATTAACTTCACCATAAAATCGAAACCTCGTTTTAATGCTACTTTAGTGATATTAGCGAATTTTTAACTATTCTGCATTACCTTCCAGTGCCTTTTTTCTTTGGGACTGGTATTCAGCTTGTTCGGAGTACTTTTTTGAGAGGAGAGCGTATTCTTGAGCTTTGTTAAAGTATTTTCTTCTGTAGGAGGATTTTGCTTTCAGGTAGTAATCCTCAGCCTTTCGAAAAATGTTGGGTGCGTGGACATCTGCTCCTGCTTCTTTAGCTGCCATGAAAGCGGCTTGGGCAAGGCTCATTTCAACTTTAGGTCGTGTGGTCGTTAGACCGCACGAACCTAAAATGAGTAAAAAACTGAAAACGATGAATCTCATCTAACCTTATTTCGCAGTAACTACAAAGTTTGCACGACGATTTTGTGTCCATGCAGACTCATCATGGCCTTCTGCTTTAGGACGCTCAGATCCGTAAGAGATAGTTGAAATTCTTTTTGACTCAACTCCAAGAGCTACAAGATATTCACGAACAGCTTTTGCACGACGTTCACCTAGAGCTAGGTTATATTGACGACCGCCACGCTCATCGCAGTGACCTTCAACTTGTACGTCTACGTTTGAATTTGCTTTCAAATAATCAGCATTTGCTTTTAAAGCGTCTTTAGTGTCAGACTCAAGATTAGAAGAATCAAAACCAAAGAAAACAGTTTTAAGTCCACCAGCTTTGTTGTTGTCAGAGTCACCATTTAACTCAAGAGTTAGTCCAGCGTTTGCACCTGCACCATTAGCACCATCTTGATTATTTTTTGGTTTGTTAGAAGCACAGCCTACAGCAAGTAGAGCAACCATAAGAGTAGAGAATAAAGCACGTGTGAACATTTAACTTCTCCTTTGAAGAAATATTAAAAAACGTAATAGAAATTTTATCTTTCGCATTATGCTTGTTCAGAATTGTTTTTTGAAGTGAAAACTGACAATAAAACTCCGTAAATGTGCTTTAAAAGAGTCATCCGTTTGACGCTTCAGCATGGACATTTTTGTTTTTTTGACATCTGAGTTGACTTAGGTGTGCGTCAAGTTTTTAAAATAACAGAAACTATGTTTTTTTATCTTGGCCTTGTTAATTGGCATAGTAATTGCTAGAGTATTTGTGTGTGTGTGTTGGAGTTAAAGAAAGGATTTTTTTAGCTTCTTCTTGTGTCTCTCGAAAAAAAAGCCCATCTTTATTGATGGGCTTTTTTTTTATAAAAATTCAAAAATAAAATGACCTACTGTTCGCATGCTTATCCCTGCTAAAGAATCATAGAGGGGGTTGAGTTCATAGATCCCCAGAATCGGCGAATGACTGAGTTTTAGCTGCTGATACTTTTTCAAAATATCCCCCAACTGAATGAGGTTTAATCCGGATGGATTAACGGCACTAACTCCAGGAACAGCGGACCCATTTATTGCATCTGCATCAAGACTAAGTAAAACACAGGTTGATGAATCAATTTCACTTTCTATTTCAGAAAAGAATATTTTTAAATCTTCAGTGTGCCACTGGTTTGCCCATAAAATTCTCATTTTAGTGCCAGTTATCGGAGTCATAGTGGAGAATGAATTGGCAAAGGAGTTTAATCCAATTTGGAAAAGCTTAAGTCTTTCAGGAAACTCCACTCCAAATTGGCGAAAAGGTGTGCCTGAATGGAAGTCAGAATCTGTGCGAGTATCTGCATGAGCGTCGATATTGATCACTACGAACTTCTTGTAAAAATTTGCGAGAGATTTCATCAGTGGATAAATATGATCGTGACCCCCACCAAGATGGATAATCGTTGAATTTGGGTGTGAACGAATGGCGGATTCCATTCTTTTTGACTCATTTCCCTGGGCCACATGAAAATCATTTTGTTCTTCGAAAGAATTTGAAGTTTCTATTGTCGTGAATTGATATTTTTTCAATTTTTCAACCTGACTAAACTTTTTAAATGTGGATAAAAATGCTTGAGGAGCAAATCTCGCCCCATTCCTTCCACCATTTCTAATGACTCCTGTATCTGAGGAGCTCGTCAAAAAAAGACATGTTTGTAAATTTGAGTCCGAATGTTCAAATAATTTGCCAACAGACTCATCATATCGTTTTTGTGATTGAGTGATAGTACTCTTCGTCATAAAATCTACTTGTTAATTAAAAATATGTAGTGAGTTGAAAGTGTCAAATTTTGAATGGACTGACAAGGATTCTATAAAATGGTTTATCTTGATGCCGGGAGGGCATGAGGGTCCATATTCGCTCGCAAAATTAATCGACTTATACGAAAAGAAAAAAATATCGTTAGATGTGAAACTATGGGCCGAAGGGTTAACTGACGCTATTTTATTTAAAAATGTACTCGAGCGAAGTCAAGAATTAACCATCCAGACCATTGAAGCAGAGCAGCCGCAAGAAACTGATGAGTTGCCGCCCCTTCCTGAGTCTGAGGAAGTGTTGCCTCCGGAACTACCGGTATTGAAGTCAGAGGGATTGATAAAAAGGTGGAAAATAAAAATTGTTAGTTTATTGATCTTTTTGAGTTTCAGTTATGTCTGGATTTCTAAGAAAAAAGATTTCTCCATCCCTCGTCTTCCGAAAATGAGTGTAGAGCTCCATCAAAAGATTTTGAAAGAAAATAGTTTTGAAAGTTGGGATAAGAAAATATTTTTTCGAGAATATTTACCTTTAGATCATTCTCATATTTGGCTAGTGACCTCCGGCCATCAAAAGTGCGACGTC
>CAMAYW010000024.1 GCA_945862475.1 Bacteriovorax stolpii | reverse complement strand
ATCTATAACTGATAACTGGATGAGTGCAGATACAACTCAGGCAACAACTGATGTGATTAAGCAAATGAAAGCTCACCCCGGTTATGGAAAAATGAAGTCCAAGTTTGGAGCACCAAAAGTTTTTATTGCCGAAGTTCAAAATCAAACTTCCGAAGCGTATTTTCCAATTGGTGACCTGAACGATGAACTTCTTAATGAGCTTTCTCTTTCTGGAGAATTTGAGCTAGTTGATGCTCAGGCCCGTGAGCAGATTCTTAAAGAGATCACTTATCAAAACGATGGTATGGTTGACGCTGCGACAGCTAAAAAAATTGGTAAACAAACTGGAGCGGACATCATGATCTTTGGTAACGTTTACATGAAGCCAGAAAAGCGTGATGGTAAAACGATTAAAGAATATTCGGTAAATATTCGTATGACTGATATCGAAAAAGCTACTGAGGTTCTTCGTACTCGTACAAAAGTCTTTAAGTATTCAGAGAAGTCTAAGCTCGGATGGTAAAAACAAAATTACTCTCTCTCTTCTTTCTTTTATTCCTGGGGGCCTGTGCCTCCAGGATGAAAGATCAGATGAAAGAGTATAGAACATCATTTGCTGCAAAAGATTACAAAAAAGCGCATGAGCTTCTTGAAAAATCAGAACTCAAAAAAGATAAGAAAAGTATTCTCCTTTGGCATCTTGAAAAGGGGACCCTTTCCTTTGCTCAAGATCATTTGGATGAATCCATCTCACATTTTCAGGTTTCCTTAGAGTTTATTGATAAACTTTTTACGACTAAGCTTACTTCCAAGGCTTCAAGCTTAATGATTAATGATGCTTCAGATGATTTTTATGGATCTAGCTATGAAAGATCTTATGCTCATTATTTTTTAGCAAAGGCACTTTACGCTCGCTATAAAAAATCCGGTAATAAACTAGATCTTCAGGGAGCAAGAGGAACCATTCTTGCTTGGGATACTTACTTCACGGATCTTCAGCGATCGGCTTCCGCTAAAACACTTTACTCTACAGATTTGATGTTGAAAGTTTTTGGTGGAGAGATCCACGAGGTAAGTGAGATTAGAAGTGATAAGCAAATATCTCTCCAGCTTTATAAGGATGCTCTCAATATTTTAAACACCCAGGGCGGCGTTTTTTCTGTCTTTAATTCAAAGAATGCAGATTACATAAAGTCTTTTGAACAAGAGGGTAAAGTGTCTCCTGAGCTGTACGTGGGAACAAATCAAAAAGATGATCTTATCGATTTTCTACATTATAAAATTCTTACGCTTACGAAAGAAATTCGTGGAAGTGAATTTAGTCAAATAGTAAAAGCACTAAAGCCGAAGCCAGAGATTATAAAAAAGGCGAGCGAAGGGTCTGGTAATGTTGTTTTAGTTTTTGAGGAAGGTTTTATCCCTCAAAAAGTAGGGAAGCCGTTTAATTTTGGCATTAAGGGAGCGATTAATTCGGTTGATAATTCTGGAGCAAAAGCTTTTATAGCGACTGTTGGAGTTGAGTTTTTAACCTACTTTGCTATGAATAAGCTTGGAATGTATCCCTCACAAACAGCAAGTCCTGGTAGTTTTGTTTTTGCTCACGATGTAACAAGACTTGCGGTTCAGGAAGCGGCAATCGAGTTTGAACTTCCCATGATTGAGGTTGTTCCGCCGATTAAAAGAACCGAAATTTTTATTCTTACTGATAAAAATACAATCCTTCATCAGGGCCCACTTCCCGTTGTTTCGGAGAACGGTGATATTGCTAAAGTTGTTTTAGAGGAGGATGTCGTCGCTCGTTATGTGAAAACTGGAACACGTGTTGCTATAAAACATATTCTTGCGATTGTTGCTGCGATGAAAGTTTATCAAACTCTTCAAAAAGGAAATGAAGGAGGAGATTTGCTCGCAAAATCAGCGGCGATGGCGACTTATGTGGGGGCCTCAAAAGGAATTGCAGCTTTTGAAAAAGCTGATACTCGTCACTGGACGACTCTTCCACAAGCTTTAAGGATGATAGAATTAAAACTTCCACCTGGGTCATATAAAATCGGGATTGCCGCTTATAACGAGGAAAAAGTTCCCACTTCGCCGACTGCTATTGTCGGAGAACTTCAGGTTAAAGACCAGATTAAGACCATTTATACTTTTCCACTCCAGTAAAAAAAATCTTTTTTTGTCTCGAGTTATCACTCTGGCCGCCGATGAGCTAGGTGATGAAGAAATTCCTAGCAAGTATTTTCATTTTGACTTCTTTTTCTGCCTTTTCGGTAGAAGAAAAAACAATCCACGTTGAAGGAAGCATGTCCGCTGGACGCACCTGGATGGACTACACTTCTTCAAAAGAATTAAATCTTAAAAAACTTTTGGAACTTCTTTCCAGGTCAGCTACGGGTGAAAAAATCATTAAGGAAGCTCAATATAAAGCCGCTCGGACTGGACTCCTTATTGAGGACGTCGTGAAAGTGGGTGAGAGTTCTCTCACTGATACAACTCTTGTTAGAAAATTTTCTCCGCATTCACCAGAGCATGTGATTTATGAATCTCGATCGGTAGTTTACATAAGTAAAAATCTTGCTTGGGATGACGCCCTTTTAGATTTGGCCCATGAACTGACTCATTACGTTTACCGTGAAGGATTTAACCCTTATTCCGAGTCATTTAATGCGAAAGATTTTATCAAATCGACAATCGAAGGATCTGGTGGAGAAGTTCAAGCCTTTTTAACTGAGTGCAGAGTTTTAAAAGAATTATTTTCACGCAGGGTTCAGTCGAGGTCTAATTGCCAAAAGATTGAAGACTCTTCCGGTCAGCTATCTTACTCGAAGGCAGTTGAGCTCTTCTATCATGTTGGGTCATACTTTGATGGATTCCATGGGCAGCTCAAAAAACGCGATATCGCTAGCTCATTTTCAGACCTAAAACCCGAAAAAATAAATTTTATTTCCTCCGCCTACGGCGTTCCTTACCCTGTGGCAGCTCTGATGGAATACGATTTAGTGGTCAATAAGGTCTGTGAGAACGATAAAAAGCGTCTTGCCTACATGCAGCAAGGTCCTAGAAGGGGACCCGCCTCAACAGCTAGCGGGCAAGCGAAATTTGTAGAGAGTTACTCGGCGCGATGTGGAGTGAAATCCTCTTTGTAGTTGCTATCAAACTACCTTCGACAATTTATTGAAATCTAAGCAGTTTCATTGACGAAAAATGTCCCTAAAGGTAAAAATAGGGGTACAAATTTTTTTCAAGAAACCGGAGTTCCTCCATGCAAGATGGTGTTGTTCTATCGACTGTTGATGATTTTCTCAACTGGGGTCGTAAAAATTCTCTTTGGCCAATGACCTTTGGTCTCGCTTGTTGTGCGATCGAAATGATGGCCACAGGTGCTTCCAAATACGATCTCGAGCGCTTTGGTTGTGGAGCTTTTATGGCAACACCAAGAAGAGCAGATCTTATGATTGTCGCAGGAACTGTGACTCTTAAAATGGCGACTCGAGTGAAGACACTCTATGAACAAATGGCAGAGCCAAAATACGTGATCTCAATGGGATCATGTGCAAATAAAGGCGGACCATACTGGCAGCACGGTTACCACGTTCTAAAAGGTGTGGATGAAGTTGTTCCTGTTGATGTTTATGTTCCTGGATGTCCTCCTCGTCCTGAAGCTTTAATTGAAGGAGTAATGACTCTTCAAAAGAAAATAGCTAATGAGCGTCTTCTTCGTAATAAGTGGGTAAAACATGCTTAATGTTGATGTAAATAAACTTGCTGAACTTATTAATAAAAATGTTTCTGGTGCAAATGCAACAGTAAGTATCCCTGAAGACACAAAAAAATGTGACTCAAGTATTACTGTAGAAGCATCAAAGATTTATTCAGTGGTTGAGTTTCTAAAAACCAATAAAGAGATGCCTTTTAACTCTCTTCAAGTGATCAGCGGAGTGGACTGGGTAGAATGGATGGAAGTGTGCTACATGATGGCCCACTTTGACCTTCAAAACCCAAGAGAGTTTATTCTAAAAGTGAAAGTCACTGATCGTGTTAACCCATCTGTTGACTCTATCGTAAAACTTTATGCCGCTGCTAATTTTCAAGAGCGTGAAGTGTACGACATGTTTGGTATTCGTTTTAACAATCACCCTGACCACCGTAGAATTCTTTGCCCAGATGATTGGCAAGGATTCCCTTTAAGAAAGGATTACGTGGCTCAAAAAGATTATAACGGCATGTCCGTTTATCCAGATGGGAAGATGAACTTTGAAGATAGAGAGTTTATTGTTCGTCAGGAAATGATTAAAAAAGCACAAGAAGCGAAAGCACAATAAGAAGGTAAACATATATGCAAAGCCGTTGGGATATTGGTGAACCGGAAAAGCCGACCATTAACAAAGATACAGAACAGCTAAAATCAGAACTTCTAACTCTTAATATGGGTCCTCAGCATCCAGCGACTCACGGAGTTCTTAGAATAGAGATTTGGACCGATTCAGAAATCGTTGCTCATGCAATTCCGCATCTTGGATACCTCCACCGTTGTATGGAAAAGCATGCTGAAAATTTAGACTACCGTGGTGTTATTCCATTTGTTGATCGCCTCGATTACCTCGCTGCGATGAACATGGAATGGACTTATGTCGCTGCAGTAGAAAAGATGCTTGGCACTGAGGTACCTCGTCGCGGAGAACTTATCCGAATCATGACAGCTGAACTTCAAAGAATTGCTTCTCATCTTATGGCCTTCGGAACTTACGCACTCGATTTAGGAGCTTTCACCCCTTTCTTGTATGCCTTTGAAGAGCGTGAAAAAATTCTTCGTCTCTTTGAAGAAGTCTCGGGTGCTCGTCTTCTTTACAATTACATTTGGATTGGTGGTGTTTGGAATGATTGGACTGATGAGCAGCTCGCTCGAGTCTCAGCATTCTGCGACACGATGGAAGAGGAAGCTAAAAAATATAACGAACTCGTTTCGATGAATAAAATCTTTGTCCAAAGAACGGCCAATGTTGGAGTGTTTACTCTTCAAGATTGCTTTGATTACGGAGCTACAGGCCCAGTCCTTCGCGGATCTGGAATGAAATGGGATCTTCGTAAGAATGCCCCTTATTCACTCTATTCAGAATTCGACTTCGATGTTCCTGTTGGCGAAGCTGAATTAGGGCAAGTAGGAGATTGTTGGAATCGTTATTACGTTCGTATGAAAGAAGTTATTCAATCGATTAAAATTATTCGCCAGGTGCTTGAAAAATTAGAACCAGGTTCAGTCATGGGCAAGGTTCCTAAAGTGATTAAACTTCCAAAAGGTGAAGTCTACATGAGACACGAATGTCCTCGTGGAGAGCTTGGTATTCACCTCGTTTCAGAGGGTGACTCAAAGCAACCTTACCGATTAAAAGTGAAGTCTCCTTGTTTCACTCACACATCAATGCTTCCGAGAATTGCACCAGGACAAATGATTGCAGATTTCGTCGCTAGCGTTGGTTCAATTGATATCGTATTAGGAGAGGTGGACCGATGAGTACTGCCGTAGAACAAAATAGTTCATTTAAAAATTATTTCAGTGGTCTTTTTAACGGAATTTCCACAACCCTTAAAGGGATGTGGATCACTTTTAGGTATGTTTGGGCGGTTAAACCCGTTTCTATTGAATATCCTGAAGTCCGTGAAGTCCTTCCTGAACGAGCGCGAATGAGGCTCTTTAATGATTCTCAAAACTGTATTTCGTGTACTCAGTGTGCAATGGCATGCCCAGTAGATTGCATTTACATCGCTTCAGAGAAGCTTCCAGAAGGTGCAGAGATTAAAAAGACTTCAAATGGACAAGCCATCAGATTGAAGCTCACTCAATTCACGATTGATACTGCTCTTTGTTGCTACTGTGGTCTTTGCACGACAGTATGTCCAACGGAGTGTTTAACTCACTCTCATGATTATGAGTTTTCCCAGTATACAATCGATGCGATGAAATACGATTATCTTGCCCCAGATGTTAAAGCGTGGCGAGATAGAATAGTTAAAGTTTAATTAAAATAAAAAGGGCCCAAAATTTGGGCCCTTTTTATTTTCTCTCAATTGTTTCTATCACAATCTGATTATTCTGAACTCCACCCGTAAAAGTAATTGATATTTGAGTACCTGTGGAGAGTCGACTGATGAAATCTAATGCACTTTTGGAGCTATACACACTCACAATATAGATTCGTCCGTCGAATGTGACCTGAGAGGGAGATCCTCTTTTTAGAGTTCCATACTTTTTGTAAGACGTATTTGAGCTTGAAGAGAGGGCATCTAAGTTTTCCAACTTATTCTCTTTTAGAGTGATATTATTTCCACACCCTGCCATGATGAATAGAAAGATTAAGAATTTATTCACCATCGCTAATAGTTCCATCAATTTTTAATTTTCCATTTTCCTTAATCACAATAAATTCCGCCTCACTGGATGATGTAGCACCTTTGTTATTGTTGTTTTCTTTTAATTTCGCAAAATAGACCTCACCCTTAAGACCTTTTTTCCAGCTCATTGTGGTTTGAGGTTGAGTAAGAGTCTCTGGAAGACTTTTGATCTTACTAATCAGCTCTTTTTTACCACCACTTTCTTTGATGAATTTTTTGGTGAAGACCTCATCGATCAATTCGATTTTTTTTTGATCCATTACGGATTCATACTTTTGAAATAATTCTCCCATGGATCGGTCATCAACTCCAAAAGCATAAAAGGAAACGAAGAAAATCATAAAAGTTATTTGAAATCGCATCCGTACTTCCTCGTTTGAGTGATGATCTTACTTATGTACTCCTTAATGGATCCAGGACAAGATGTTGCATTATAGTAGTTATGCCACTTGATATTGGTTATTTTTGGATATTTCTTTTGCAGTTGGCACGAAAGTCTCGCAATTAAGTCTTGAGTTGATTTCGTAGGATAGCGTGGATTATTTCGATGATAACCGTTTGGATTTGTCCTCGAAAATGGAGCATAGTTACCAATAACGACAACACCAATCGTGGTAACATTGGCCTTTATCTTTCCATCTCGAATCATATTTGGATTTACTTTGAATTCCTGATTTTCTTTTCCACAGGTAATAAGTCCTTCATCCCACATTTTTTTTTGACTCTCATCCATCGGAACAAATGCATCCGAGCCTGCATGTGCCCCTACGAGATCCATTGGTCTTCCCTCGGTAACTTTTGCCTTTGGGGCCGAAGCTCCGGAATAGGGAGAGTTAATATTGTAAGAATACGCAATCATATACCAAGGATCCTCAGGAGTTCCCCTAGAGAGATGAAGTCTATTGATGTCCTCTGGAGTCGTGCTACTTGGAGTTTCTGAATGATGAAGAACGATAGTGTCTACCATCTCCACGGGTCGACGGCAAAAACTTGCTTTAGTGTTTCTTTCAAAAGGGACTTTATTGATTGTGACGTACTCAATAGGCCATGGATTCACCATTGGAGGAGAATATCTCAAGAGTCTTTCACAGTTGTAGCAATCTTCTCCGAGGAGAGGAAGTGAAGCGAACAGGCACAAAAAAGGGAGTAAAAAAGTCTTCAAGAACACCTCTTATACCTTATCGGAAGAGTCGGAAAAACCTTGAGAAATAAATATTCTTGAGAATTTGTTCTGTTGCATTATGATAAAGGTAGGAGAATATAATGGAATTTAAAAGCTTTAGAGAATTCTATCCCTTTTACCTACGTGAACACTCAAATTTAATTTGTAGAAGACTTCATTTTATTGGTACATGCGGCGTTATTTCATTACTTCTACTTTTCTTCTTTACGGGGCACCTCATTACGATTGGCCTGATTCCAATCGTTGGTTATGGCTTTGCTTGGTTTGGTCACTTTGTTTATGAAAAAAATAAACCAGCAACTTTCAAACATCCTTTCTACAGTTTTCTGGGAGATTTCAAAATGTTTTGGGAAATCTTAACAGGAAAAATTTCAGCCTTTTAAGAACTCGCACTGGAATAATTTTTTAGACCCATTTTCCAAACATAAAGAACGATCAACCATAATCCAGTGCTCACTAGGATTAGGTGAAAAATGGTTGAAAAATCTGCCCCCTCTAAAAAAACGCGCGCTGGAAATGAAGCGATAAGAGCAAACGGTAAAAAGATTGTAAAAAGTATTCTTAACCATCCTTTGAAAATACGATCTGGTCGCTCCATTGCAAGCCCCAGAGTATAAAAGAGATCAATAAATCCTCTCGCACTTTGAGTCCAAAAAACGGGAAGAATCATGAGCATCTGAATGCAGTAATAAATAAGTGATCCATTAATCAGTAGAATAATTAATCCAATAAGAGATAAAAGACTCCAATCTTGAGAATAATTAAAAAGACTATAGAAGAAAAAACATCCAGCAATGATGAGATTAATAAATGAGTTCGCTGAAAATTCTCTTAGAGAAAGAAAAAAGAGGGGAGAAACTGGACGGATGAGATAGTAATCAAGTTCACCCCTATTGATGTAGAAGGGTAACCACCACATATTTGTCGAGAAAACAGTCATATTGATAGCATCTACCAATAGATAGCATCCCACGAAGACCATCATTTGCTGGTCACTCCATCCTGCTATGAAAGGTGTGTGAAGAAGTAAAATTTTAAAAAGAGCGATGTTCACAATATAGTACATGATATCCATGGCGATTCTAAAAAAGAAATCAATCCGAAACTCCAGTGCCTTTGAAAACGAGAACTGTAGAAAAAAAAGATAAAGTCGAACGTATCTCTTCATATACCAACTCCAGAGTAGGCATATTGACCTTTGTCCCAAAGGCGTCTTGAAAGCCAACTAAAAATGAATGACCATCCAAGGAGAATAAAAAAACCTGTGATCATCTCTATAGGATGAAGTTTTCCCATCATAGCATTAATAGGAAGAGAGATGAGATAGGGAAAGGGAGTGAAATGAATCACAGCTTGAAGAGCGCCAGGAAAAAAACTCAATGGAATATAGGCCCCTCCAAAAAAGAAACACAGGAATCTCGCCATCACCATGAGTGACCAAATGTTATCCGCCCAAATGGAAATGAGTTCAATAAAAAGAGAGAGATTACAATAGGTGTAGGAGGCGATCATGAAAAAAAGGAGACCATAACCTAGATGAATGAACTCATTGAGAGTGAACTGACCAAATAAGAGTTGATAGCCTATAAAAGCCAGTGCCAGCTGTAATCCATAGAAGGCGCTATAAGTTAAAAAAGTAATTGTTTTATAATGAAAAAATGAAAGTGGATAAAGAAGATATCGATTAAAGGTACCCTCATAAATTTCCCTAGAGAGAAATCCCATATTCTCACCGGTAAGCATTTTAGAACCAATAGGGACTATAAGATAGTAGAGGGTCATCGTTTCAATTGTATACCCTTCCATCATTGTTTTCCCGGAGGATTCAAAGATCGCTAACCATAGGGAGCGAGCAATAAATATTTGAATGCAAGTTTGGCCAATAAACGTCACCCAAAAATCTGCTCTGAAGGCAAGAATCTTTCGGATTTCTGAAGCAACGACAAACCTCCACCATCTCACGGCGTTTTTATCCCATAGTTCATTATGGACTCAATGATATCTTCAATTGAGGGGTCATGAATATTTAGATCAAGGATCTCATTGGCAGTAAAGAGCTCAGACATTTTCACTCCAAGTTCAGATCTTGGAACACTTAATTTAAAAGTTTTTTCTTTGGTCGTTACAGTTAATCTTTTTTCATCTCCCATCATTTTTTGAACTTCGCTAAGCGCCCCGTCATAAACGAATTGTCCTTCCTTAATGATCATAATCCTAGGACAAAGTTCTTTAATGTCCTCCATATAATGAGAGGTAAGAATGGTGATTGGTTTAAATTCACTTTGATAATTTCGCATAAATTCTCTGACAGCTTTCTGCGCTGAAATATCTAAACCAATCGTGGGCTCATCTAAAAAAATAACTCTAGGCCTATGGAGAAGGGCCGCCATGAGTTCAATTTTCATCCTCTCTCCCAAAGAGAGTTTTCTCACTTGGGTTTTAAGCTGATCTTTAATCATGAGTGTATCAGCTAAAAACTCAATATTCTTTTTATAAAGTGAATCTTCGATTTGATAGATTTCTTTTAAAAGTAAAAAGCTATCAAGCGCTGGAAGATCCCACCAGACTTGGGCCTTCTGCCCCATAATGAGAGACATTTGTTTTCTGTATTCGTTATCTCTTTCCCAAGGTTTAAATCCAAGAACAGTTGCTTCTCCCGACGTCGGGTGTACGATTCCCGCGAGTATTTTTACAAGAGTTGTCTTACCCGCTCCATTGGCACCAATAAGACCAACAATTTCACCTTGTTCGATTTTAAAAGAAACAGATTTGAGAGCATTCTTAATAACTTTCTCTCTTCTTAAGAGTGCTTTCAGTGAGCCCTTAAGCCCTGGCTCTTTTCGAAAAGTAGTAAAAGATTTTGTTAAATTCTTTACCTCTAACATTGTTTTTCCAAAACGATCCCTTTTAAATAACTTCCTTCAGGAAACCCTTTGAGAGTTGGGCAGTCCTGCGACAAATGAAGTCGGGTGATCATTTTGTAGTTAAGTTTTAGTTCGGATAAGTAATCTTTCAAAATGCGATCAAATTTCTCTTGTCCAATTTGGTGAGTATTAAGAAAAATAACGAGCTTACCGCCAACTTTTAAAAGGAGATCCATTTTTTCTAGAAGATCTCGATAAGCCTTTACTGCTGAAGTTCTTTTTTCTCCATCTGAAGAAGAAGAGGGAGGATCACATACGATAAAATCAAATGTCTTATTATTTGTTTTTAAGTCATTAAGGGCTTCATCCACACTCTTAATCATGGACTCATGCTGAGTGTGATTGAGTTCCGGATTAAGTGCAATATTTTGCTGAAGCCATTCAATATACTTAGGAGATAAATCAACGGAAACGACATTGGTTGCCCCGAGTTTCATCGCCCAAAGTGAGAAAGCTCCCGTATAACTATATAGATTCAAAACACTCATACCTGGAGTAATAAATTTTGAAAGCACGTGGCGGATTGAGCTCATGTCGGTATACAGCCCATGATCATAAGATGATCCAAGTCGAATGAGATATTGAATGCCAAATTCAGAGAGATGAAACTCATCTCTTCGGTTTGAGTCAATTGAATTTGTGGGAAGCTTTTGAAGTTCCTTTGTCTCACCACGGAGCTGGAACCAAACGTTCTCATCTTTAATTTCAGGAAAAACTTCCTGAAGTGTGGTTTGGATAATTGATTTATAGCGATTCCAAAAGCCTGTATAAAGCTGAATCAGAACTCGATCTTTGAGACGCAGAATAAAAAGACCCGGTAGTTGATCGGCTTCTCCAAAAACAAGGTAATAATTCTCCCGCTCCTTAAGTTCTTTTTGCTGAATTCTTTTTTCAAAGGCCAGGTCTAATCGCCCCTGAATGCTCGCTGTAAAATGTTGGGCTTCCCGATCAAATGGAAATTTCGTACTCCAGACTCTTGCCTTCACATTTTTATGATTGGGGTCATGGATAAGGAGGGCCAGTGGACGTTTTCTTTCATCCATCGCGATTACAAATTCTGATTGTCTAGGGAAGCGGTTTGAAAAATTATCTGAAGTGATCCAGGGATGGCCCTGACGTAATAATTTAATAGACACCGGATGAATCAGGCATTCAGGAATTTTGTTCATGTAAAGTTCCGCAAGATTATTGCTTTAGGTTATTCAATCTTTCTTCAGTTTTATCCAAAAGTCTTAGAAGAATATTGGTCGCAAGATAGGGATTTCTCATATGCTCAGCTAAATGCAGCTGATTCATAATCTCTTCACACTCTGTACCGACTTCACTTTGAAATGGATCAAAATTAAGACCAAGGAACTGAAGTTTTTTTAATATGAGTTCAACTTCATTCATATCTTGAATGTTTAAAAGGTTTGTCTCAAATGAAACGACGTAATCTTCATGTGAGCTAGTCGCCTTAGTTTCAATCTGTTTCTGAAGTGAATTCATGTTTGAGAAATTATGACAACACCTTGCAGGCTGTCAACGAATCGGAGAGTGTTTGTTATATTTTTCTTAGAGGTTTTTTTATGTCCTATGTTTTTTATTTTGTTGTTATTTTTCTTCTTGTTCTTTGGGTTGAAACTCCTTTTTTGATACCTTCTAACCTGCTGATTACACGACGAGATCAGGGGGAGGAGCTTGAGCAATGGCTAAAAACCTTTAATTGGAATGCTCGTGTGGATTCAACGCTTCATTCAAAGCTTCCCACATATAAGTTTTATTCAGGAGTTTTAAATATTCTTCTAGAGCTTTCTAGAAAGCTCGGCGGAACTTACCAAGAGTCTTTAATTTTTCTGAGAGAAAGTCTTCAGGGAGACAGGCAGTTTGAAAAAAAAATGAAAGAAACAATCCGAGGTGTCTATCTTCAGATGCTTTTGATGATGTTTCTAACTTGGATTTTTATTTTCTCTGCTCTCATGATAGTCGAAATTGAAATCAGTTTGATGAATCTTTTTCTCATTTTAATCTGGCAGATGATAGGGGGCGGAGTACTTCCATTTATTTTAAATTATTATCGAAAAAAATATTTTTCAGAAATTGGGCTCTTATGGAAAATTCTTTTCATTTTGAAGTCCCTTTCAAAAGTCCCCATTTCTAGGAGTGAAGTCTTTTCACATGCGGGTGTTCAGGAACTCAAATTAATTAAGCAACCCTCGCTCTTAGCACTTGTTGAAAAGCTTAAAGACTCATGTCATAGAACGTTAAAATTTGGAACATCCTATGAAGAGGATCTTCGATATTTGATGGAAGAACTTCGGTTTGTAGAAAAATGGCATTGTGAACTATTTGAAAAAAGACTCATGGTGATAAAGCTCCTTCTCTTGTCGGTTTTTTTTCTACCATCATATCTGGCCTTCATTTTTTTCTTATTAGAGGGGTTAAGACCCCTGCTCTAAGAGTAAATTTTGGACAACTTGTCTTCAGCTATGCTTTAATAGGGCTTCCAAAAAATCAAAGGAAGTCCCCCATGTCTGGCCACAAGATCATATTTTCTATGCATAAAGTAGGAAAAGTTTATCCTCCAAAAAAACAAGTCCTACGCGATATTTCCCTTTCGTT